>DATAGN010000104.1:0-5532 GCA_036263715.1 Ramlibacter sp. | reverse complement strand
ACGCTGGGGAAGATCACCACGTTGTTCGACACCACCGACAGCGTGTTGCCGTCCGGCGCCGAGCGCGCCAGCGCCTGCAGGCCGACGACGCCGCCGGCGCCGGGCTGGTTGTCGACCACCACGCTCGCATTCAGCGCCTTGGCCAGCGCCGGTGCGGCAGCGCGGGTGATGGCATCGACGCCGGAGCCGGTCGCGTTGGGCAGGATGAACTTGACGGTGCCGGCCTGCGCGAAGCTGGCGAAGGGCAGCCCGGCGGCGACGCCGGCGAGCGCGGCGCCCAGCACGGTGCGGCGGCCGATGATGTTGTTGGATGCGGTCATGGTCTCGTCTCCGGATGGCAAGGGGTGGCCCGGCGGCGTGTCAGCGCACGATGGCCCGGTTCTGCAGATCGTCGATCTGGGCATCACTGTACCCTGCGCCGGCCAGCAGCTCGCGCGTGTGGGCGCCCAGCACCGGGGGATCCAGCCGCACGCCGAGGCGCCCGCCGTCCATGGTGAAGGGCAGCAGCGTCGTCTTGACCTTCTCGCCGGCCCTGGGCCCGTCGGGCAGCGTCACGTCGGCCAGGCCGCCGGTGGCGAGCAGGTGCTCGTCTTCGTACAGGTCCTCGGGCCGGCGGATCGGCGCGAAGGGCAGCCCGGCTTGTTCCATCAACGTGGCCAGCTCCGTGGCCGTGCGCTGCGCGAGGCGCTCGCGCAGCGTCGCCAGCAGCCGCGGGCGTTGCTGCACGCGCTGGTTGTTGGTCGCGTACCCGGGCTCGTTCTTCAGGTCGGCGAAGCCGAGCACGTCGCAGAACTTGTCCCACTGCGCATCGCTCACGGCCGCCAGGAAGATCTGCTCGCCGTGCGCGACCGTGAACACGTCGTACACGGCCCAGGGGTTGTCGCGCGCCGGCAGGGGCGCGGCCGGCTTGCCCGTCATCGCGTACTGCAGCATGTGCTGCCCCACCAGGAACACGTTGTTTTCGTACAGGGCCGACTGCACTTCCATGCCGCGACCGGTGATGCCGCGCTGGATGAGCGCGCCCAGCACGCCGATGGCGGCGAACAGGCCGCCCATGATGTCGTTGACGCTGGTGCCGGCGCGCAGCGGATCGCCCGGGCGGCCGGTCATGTACGCGAGCCCGCCCATCATCTGCACCACTTCGTCCAGCGCGGTGCGGTGGTCGTAGGGGCCGGGCAGGAAGCCCTTGCAGGTGGCGTAGATCAGCTTCGGGTGCGCCTTCGAGAGCGATGCGTAGTCCAGCCCGTACTTTTCCATCGTCCCCGGCTTGAAGTTCTCCGCCACCACGTCCGCGCCTTCGCATAGCTTGCGCGCGAGCGCCGCGCCCTCGGGCGTGTGCAGGTCCAGGCCGATGCTCTTCTTGTTGCGGTTGAACATGGGGAAGAAGCCCGAGCCCGCACCGAGCAGGCGGCGCGTGCGGTCGCCATCGATGGGCTCCACCTTGATGACTTCGGCGCCCATGTCCGCGAGCACCATCCCGCAGGTCGGTCCCATCACCATGTGCGTGAATTCGACCACCCGCAGTCCCTGCAGGGGCTGGGGCATGTTCGTGTCAGGCATGCGCCATGTCCTTCATCGTGCGGGGCAGGCCCGTCTTCCAGATCGTGCCGTGAGTCGGTTCGCCTTCGAGCCACCCGGCGACCTTCGCGCGCAACACGAGCAGCTTGTCGAAGTCGAGTCCCGTCGTTATGCCCATGCTGTGCAGCATGTAGGTGAGGTCTTCGGTCGCCACGTTGCCGCTGGCGCCGGGCGCATGCGGGCAGCCGCCGATCCCGGCGGTGCACGCATCGAAGCGCGTGATGCCCAGTTGCAGCGCCGCGTAGCAGTTGGCCAGGCCCAGGCCCCGCGTGTCGTGGAAGTGCGCCGCGGCCAGCTTGTCGCCGGCCACGCGCAGCACGCGTTCGAACAGCGACCCGACCATGGCCGGGTCTGCATAGCCCACGGTGTCGGCCAGGCTCACCGCGTCCACGCCTTCGTCGAGAGCTGCCTGCACCAGGCGAACGACTTCGTCCGGCTCCACCCGGCCCTGGATCGTGCAGCCGAAGGCGGTGCTGATGCCGACTTCGATGCGCGTGCGCTGGCCGGACGCATCGCGCTCCGCGCGGATGGTCGCGATCTCCGCCAGCACGTCGTCAGGCGCCTTGCGAAGGTTGGCCAGGCTGTGCGCATGGCTGGCCGACAGGGGCAGCAGCATCGTGTGGGCGTTGGCTTCCAGCGCGCGCATCGCGCCCTTGAGGTTCGGCACCAGCACGTTGGCCTGCAGGCCGGGCAGCGTCTGCGCAAACGCCAGGACTTCGGCGGTGTCGGCCAGTTGCGGCAGCAGCTTCGGCGGCACGAAGGAGCCGACTTCGATCTCGCGCTGGCCGGCGTCGTAGGCGTCGCGGATCCATTCGATCTTGGCGGCGGTGGGCACGATGGTCTTGACGCTCTGCAGGCCGTCGCGCAGGCCCATTTCGCGGATGACCACGCGGCGCGGCAGGTTGGCCGCGGAAAAAGATGTCGCTTGCATGGCGTGCAGTTTAGAATTTCCGGATTAGCCTTTCTGTGAGCATTTGGAACGGTCACGTTCCGATCCGGAATTCCTTGCGCGATCTCGACCTCACAACGCTGCGCCTGTTCGTCTCGGTTTGCGAGACGGGAAACATCGCGCGCGCCGGGGAGAAGGCCAGCATCGTCGGCTCGGCCATCAGCAAGCGGCTGGCGCAGCTGGAAGACCAGGTTGGCACCGCGCTGCTGGTGCGCAAGCGCCATGGCGTCGAGCCCACGGCGGCGGGCCAGACCTTGCTGGAGCACGCGCGAGCCATGCTCGACTCGGCGGCGCGCATCGAGCGCGACATGCGCAGCTATGCCGCCGGCGGACGCGGGCAGGTGCGCATTCTCGCCTCGGTGTCGGCGATGACCGAGTCGCTGGCCGACGACGTGGCGGCCTTCCTGCGGCAGCCCGCGCACGCGGCGATCCGCGTCGACCTCGAGGAGCGCGTCAGCCCGGAGATCGTGCGCGGCGTACGCGAGGGGCTGGCGTCGCTGGGCGTCTGCTGGGACGCCACCGAACACGCCGGCCTGCAGGCCCGCCCCTATCGCAAGGACACCTTGTGCGTGGTGGTGCCGCAGGGCCATCCGCTGGCGTCGCGCGACAGCGTGCGCTTCGCCGACACGCTGGACGACGAACACGTCAGCCTGCCGGTCAACAGCGCGGTGCAGCTGATGCTGCAGCGGCATGCCGGCCAGCTCGGCCGCACGGTCAAGCACCGGGTGGTCGTCACCAACTTCGAGGCCGCCCTGCGCGTGGTGCGCGCCGGCCTGGCCGTCAGCCTGGTGCCGCGCGAGGTGGTGCAAGCCGCCTCCACCGACGGCCTGCGCGTGCTGCCGCTGGCCGAGCCCTGGGCCGAGCGGCGCTTCATCATCATCCACCGCGATGCGGCGGCGCTCACGCCCGCCGCGCAGGTGCTCGCCGAGCATCTCGCATCACTGGCGACGCCATGAACGACACCCTGGACTTCGGCGCCAATCCGCGCATCCTCTTCCTCGCGCGCGACGGCGCCCGCGTGCGCGAGCAGCTGGCGGGACGCGCCCACACCCCCGACGAGGCGGGCCCGCTGCGCGACGACATCTCCACCGACGAGATCACGCCGGTGCGCATCCTCTCCCACTACGACGAGACGCTCGCGCGCTTTCCGTACACCGGCTTCACCACGACGGACGGCGAGCGGCCCATCGGCGTCGGCGCCGTGCAGGCGGCGGGCTTCCAGGTGGTGGTGGGCGGGCGCCGCTACGGCAAGGGCTCGTCGCGCGAGCACAGCCCGGCGGCGGAAAAGCTCGCGGGCGTGCGCCTGGTCATCGCCGAGAGCTTCGAGCGCATCTACCGGCAGAACGCCGACAACATCGGCCTGTTCACGTCCACCGACTTCGGCCTGCTCGATCGCATCGCGCGCGGCGAGGCGATCCCGATCGACGATCTCGTGCAGGGCCGCGACCGCCTGGCCGCCGAGATCCTGCGCAGCGGCGGGCTGCTGCGCTTCGGGCAGCAGCAATTGCGCGCGGCGCATCCGGTGCCGGTGCCGCCGGCGGACAGGCCCCTGACCTTGTTCGAGAAGATCGTGCAGCGGCGGCTGCTGCACACGGAGGTGACGCCGGATGCACCGCAGCCGGGCGAGGGCTGCTTCGTGCGGGCGGACTGGCGCTTCATCCACGAGTACTACACGGGCATGGCGGCGCACATGCTGCACGCCACGCTGGGGCGGCCGCTCGCCTTGCGCGACCAGGACGCGATCGTGGTGTTCGAGGACCACACCTCGTACGTGGAAGAAAGCCCGGCGCACATGGGCTCGCCGCTGCTGCCCAACATGCACCGGATGCAGGAGGCGCAGCGCGCGTTCGCGCGCGACTACGCGCTGCGCATGCACCGCACGCTCACCGAGGCCGAGGCGCGTGCCGACGACGGCAGCAACAGCGCCGGCATCTCCCACGCGATGATGGCGGAGCACTATGCATTGCCCGGCCAGATGGTGGTGGGCACCGATTCGCACACGCCGCACAGCGGCTCGCTCGGCTGCGCGGCCTTCGGCGTCGGCACGACCGACATGGCCAACGCGTTCGTCACCGGGGCCGTGCGCCTGACCATGCCGCAGGTGCTGCGCGTGGAACTCGAGGGCGCCATCCCCGTGGGGGTTGCCGCCAAGGACATCGTGCTGCACCTGCTGCAGTTGCCGTCCATCCGCGATGGGGGTGCGGTGGGCAAGGTGTTCGAGTTCGCCGGTGCGGCGATCCGGGCCCTGTCGACCGACGAACGCGCCACGCTGACCAACATGACCGCCGAGATGGGCGGGCTCACCGGCATCGTGGAACCCGATGCGGAGACGGTGCGCTTCCTGCGTGAGCGGCGCGGCGTGGAATTCGTGATCGAGCCCTGGATGAAGAGCGATCCGCTCGCGCACTACTGCGAGGTGCTGCGGGTGGACTGCAGCGCCTTGTCGCCCATGGTCGCCCGGCCGGGGGACCCGGGCAACGGCATTCCCTTGTCGCAGCTGGCCGAGCGCGTGAAGGTCGATATCGCCTATGGCGGCTCGTGCACGGCAGGCAAGCGCGAGGACTTCGACCACTACCACGGCGTGCTGGCCTGGGCGTTGCAGCAGGGGCTGAAGGTGCCCGCGCACGTGCAGCTGTTCCTGCAGTACGGCACGACGGCCGTGCGCGACTACTGCATCGCCCGCGGCTACGACCGGACCTTCGCCGCCGCCGGCGCGCGCATCCTGCAGCCCTCCTGCGGCGCGTGCGCGAACTGCGGGCCCGGTTCGTCGAGCGATGCGAAGCAGGTGACGGTGAGCGCGATCAACCGCAACTTCCCCGGCCGCTCCGGTCCGGGCCAGGTGTGGCTGGCGAGTCCGGCGACGGTGATGGCCAGCGCGCTGGCCGGGGAGTTGTGTTCGTTCGAGGAGCTGCGGGGTCGTCATCCCCGCGGAGGCGGGGATCCAGGGCTTTCAGAGAAGTGAACGCAGAGGACGCAAAGGTTACGCAGAGGACGCAGAGAAAAAC
>DATAGN010000103.1:0-2481 GCA_036263715.1 Ramlibacter sp. | reverse complement strand
GGTGAACGCAGAGGGCGCAGAGGTTACGCAGAGGACGCAGAGAAAAAAACCAAATGCGTCATTGGTTTTCCTTTTGCGTCCTCTGCGTACCTTTGCGTCCTCTGCGTTCACTGACCTCTGCCAGGCACGACCTCAGCCCAGCTCAGCTCAACGCAGCGCGCACCGCCTGCTTGAACTCCCCCCAGTACGGCAGGTCGAACCCCATGTAGCGCTGCGTCATCAGCACGGCGCCGAAATCTTCGCGCGGCGAGAACATCCACTTCGTTCCAGCCAGGCCACCCCACTGCACGTCCCCAGCTTCGCTGCCCGGATCGGCGGCATTCGGATGCACGGTGACGGAAGCAGCGAAGCTGTGGCCGCGCCCTTCCTGCACCGGATCCTCGATCCACATGCCGGCCGGCAGCTGGTTCTGCGTGACGAGCGGCAGCATCGCTGCGCCGAGCAAAGGCGCACCGCCACCGAGCAGCGTGCGCACCAGCGTCGTGTAGTCACCCAGCGAGGTCACCAGGCCGCCGCCGGGGTTCAGGCGCGCCACCGGCTTGCGGTAGGCATCGGCGTACGGCAGCTGGTCGACGCGGCGCAGCCGACCGCCTTGCGACCCCATGTACATCGCGACCAGCCGATCCTGCTTGCCCGGCGGCACGAAGAAGAAGGTGTCCTGCATGCCGAGTGGATCGAAGACATGGCGCTGCAAGTACGCATCCAGCCTCTCGCCACCGAGCACCTCCACCAGCCGCCCCACCACGTCGATGGCCACCGAGTAGTTCCAGGCGCTGCCCGGCTGGAACACCAGCGGCACGGATGCGAGCGCGTCCATCATCTGCGAGAGGTCCAACGCCGGGTCCGACACGCGCGCGGCCAGGTAGGCCTTGGCGATCGGCGCGTCGGGCCGCGTGAAGGCATAGGTGAAGCCGGCCGTATGCGTGAGCAGGTGGCGGATGCGCACGGGCTCGCGCGCGGGCTCGGTGTCGTGGATGTCCGTCGCCCCGGCACGCAGCACGCGCAGCTGCGCAAGCTGCGGGATGTATTCGCCGATCGGGTCGTCCAGCGCGAAGCGGCCCTGCTGCAGCAATTGCAGCGCCGCGCAGCTGGTCACCAGCTTGGTGTTGGAAAAGGCGCGGAGCAGGTGGTCCGGTCGCAGCGGAATGCCCGCCTCGCGATCGGCCCAGCCGATGCAGTCCCGGGTCACCACTTCGCTGCCACGCAGCACCGCATACGACGCGCAAGGCAGCTCGCCGCGCGCCACCCAGTCGCGCAGCAGCGCGCTCACTCGCTCGAAACCCATCCAACGACTCCGACTTCTCGTTCTCGAGCACGCATTGTGCGCTGCCGCCCCGGGTCTTTGCGGAGCGGCATTCGCGTCGGCTTCGGTGATGATGCAGCGTTCGCAACCAGGAGACCCGACGATGCAACGACGTCCCGCCCTCGCCGCGCTGATCGGCGCGCTGGCCGCTCCCGCAGCCCTCGCACAGGCGCCCGCGTGGCCGGCAAAGCCGATCACCCTGGTGGTCGCCAACGCACCCGGCGGCTCCAACGACACCTTCGCGCGCGCCGTCGGCAAGCGGCTCGGCGAGGTGCTCGGCCAGCCGGTGGTCGTCGACAACAAGCCCGCCGCCGGCGGCGTGGTGGGCAACGCCTTCGTGGCCAAGGCGCCGCCCGACGGCTACACGCTGCTGATCGTGTCCTCCACGTTCACCACCGGCCTGGCGATCCGCAGCAACCTGCCCTACGAAGCGAGAAGCTTCAAGCCGGTGGCGATGCTCGCGCGCGGGCCGATGCTGGTGACCGTGGCGAACGACTCGCCGTTCAGGACGATCGCCGACCTCGTGGCTGCCGCGAAGGCGAGCCCGGGCAAGCTCAATTACGGCACCTCGGGCACCGGCAGCATCAACCAGTTCGCCACCGAGCTGTTCGCCGATGCCGCGGGCATCCGCATGACGCACGTACCCTACAAGGGCATGGGCCCGGCCACCAACGACCTGCTGGGCGGGCAGATCCAGGTGCTGGTGGCCAGCGCGCCCTCCATCCTGGGGCAGGTCAAGGGCGGTCGCGTGCGCGCGCTGGCGGTCACGAGCGCCGCGCGTTCGCCGATTGCACCGGAGGTGCCCTCGCTGGAGCAGTCCGGCTACAAGGGCAGCGCCAGCGACCTGTGGTGGGGCATCCTCGCGCCGGCTGGCACGCCGCAGCCGGTGGTGGACCGCGTCAACGGCGAGATCAACAGGATGGTGTCGTCGGCGGAGATGAAGGAGTTCTTCCTGAAGGAAGGCGCCGAACCCGCACCGATGCGGCCGGCCGAGTTCGAAGCGTTCATCGCGTCCGAGATCGAGCGCTGGAAGCAGGTCGCCAAGGCCGCGGACATCAAGCCGGACTGAGGCACGTGCGCAGCAAGCTGTTCGTCCCCGGCTCCCGGCCGGAACTGTTTGGCAAGGCGCTCGCGGGCGAGGCCGACGCGCTGTCGATCGACCTCGAAGACGCGGTGGT
>DATAGN010000102.1:0-3981 GCA_036263715.1 Ramlibacter sp. | reverse complement strand
GAGCGCGGCCCGGTTGATGATCGCGCCGGCGGCGCGGGCGGCCTTGACGGCCACGTTGAGCATGGGGTGCTGGTTGGACGACATGAGTTGTTCAAGAACTTCGTCCGCGGGGGACGGGACGCACGCCGGCGATGCGGAATGCCACGTTAGCGGCGATTTTACCGGGGGCGTGTCAGCCGCGCTCCGAAGGGGCTTGGGGCGCTTTCTCCTACGTCACACTGCGTACGGGACAATTCACCCATGTCCGCCACGCGCTTCGTCCTGATCCAACCCAGCCACGCCGGCAACGTCGGCGCCGCCGCCCGGGCCATGAAGGTGATGGGCTTCGACGACCTGGTGCTGGTGCAGCCCCGCTGGGATGACGTGCTCACGCGCGACGAGACCCTCGAGCGCGCCAGCGGCGCAGTGGACGTGCTGGAACGGGCGAGGGCGGTGCAAACGCTCGATGAAGCGCTTGATGGCATGACGCACGTCTGCGGCACGGTGATGACGCCGCGCGACTTCGGCCCGCCCACGCTGGCACCGCGCGAGCACCTGGCCGCCATCGCGCCGCAAGGGCACGGCGTCGCCTTCCTCTTCGGGTCCGAACGTTATGGCATGCGCAATGACGACGTGTATCGCTGCCACGCGGCGCTGCGCATCCCGGTGAATCCCGAGTACGGCTCGCTGAATCTCGCGGCGGCGATCCAGGTGATCGCCTACGAGTGGCGCATGGCGCTCGGCGGCTTCGGCGCGGCGCGCGCCGCTCCCGCGGAAGCACGCGCCGACGCGGCGGCGGTCGCGGGCATGCTGCAGCACTGGGAGCAATCGCTGGTGGAGATCGGCTTCCTCGACCCCGCCGCTCCCAAGAAGCTGATGCCGCGACTGAACCAGTTGTTCAACCGGGCGCAGCCCACCCCCGAGGAAATCCACATCCTGCGTGGTGTCGCCAAGGCCATGGCGGAAGCAGCGAAAAAGGCAAAGCCTTAGACTGTCTGCGCATAAGCACAGAAGCCATGTTCAGCCGCCTGCATTCCGACATCCAGTGCATCCTCGACCGCGACCCTGCCGCGCGCAGCAAGTGGGAGGTGCTCACGTGTTATCCGGGACTGCACGCGATCGTCCTGCACCGCCTCTCGCACGGCTTGTGGCGGCGCGACCTGCGCTGGCTGGCCCGCTTCATCTCGCACTTCGGCCGCTGGCTCACCGGCATCGAGATCCATCCCGGTGCCGTCATCGGCAGCGGCGTCTTCATCGACCACGGCATGGGCGTCGTGATCGGCGAGACGGCCGAAGTGGGCGACGGCTGCACCATCTACCAGGGCGTGACGCTCGGTGGCACCTCGCTGTACAAGGGTGCCAAGCGCCATCCGACGCTGGGCAGGAACGTGGTGGTGAGCGCGGGCGCCAAGGTGCTGGGCGGCTTCACCGTGGGCGATGACGCGAAGATCGGCAGCAACGCGGTGGTCATCAAGCCCGTGCCGCCGGGCGCGACGGCGGTGGGCATTCCGGCGCGCATCATCCAGGCCGAGGACACGGCGCGGCGCGAGGAAGCCGCGGCCAAGATGGGTTTCTCCGCCTACGGCATCACCGCGAACGACGACCCGCTGTCGCAGGCCATGAAGGGCCTGATCGACAACGCGGCCTCGCAGGAGCACCAGATCGCCTTGCTGTGGCAAGCCATCGAGAAGCTCTCCGACCAGCGCCGCGGCGAGCCGTGCGTGCCGCTAGAGGCGCAGACGACGGAGAGCTTCGAGAAGGAGAAGCTGACGCAGCTGGTGGGGAAGTGATGTTCTTTCCCTCTCCCGCAAGCGGGAGAGGGAGCAAGAAATTACTTCCGGATCGCCGACTTCGGCCGGAACCCCTTGCACACCTCGTCGTTCGTCTCGAGGTAAGGCCCGCCGAGCAGGTCCACGCAATACGGCACCGCGGCGAAGATGCCCGGCACCACTTGCTTGCCATCTTCCTTCAGGCCCTCCAGCGTTTCCTGGATCGCCTTCGGCTGCCCCGGCAGGTTGATGATCAGCGTCTCGTCGCGGATCACCGCCACCTGGCGCGAGAGGATCGCGGTGGGCACGAAGCGCAGGCTGATCTGCCGCATCTGCTCGCCGAAACCGGGCATCTCCTTGTGCGCAACGGCCAGCGTCGCTTCCGGCGTGACATCGCGCTTCGCCGGGCCGGTGCCGCCCGTGGTCAGCACCAGGGCGCACCTGGCATCCACCAGCTCGATCAGCGTCGCACTGATGCGCGGGATCTCGTCCGGGATCAGCCGCTCTTCGAACGTGATCGGGTTCTTCAGCGCGCGCATCAGCCACTCCTTGAGCGCGGGCAGGCCCTTGTCCTCGTAGACGCCGCTGGAGGCGCGGTCGCTGATCGACACGATGCCGATCTTCACGGGCTCCTGGTCAGGCATCTTCTTGCTGCTCCAGCTGGTCACGCACGATCTGGAAGATCTCGCGGTAAGAACGGCCGCGGCGTGGCGCCAGGCCCTTCGACACTTCGTCCTGGGTCGGTGCGGCGTCCTTGCGCGCCTGCCGGATCAAGGCCCGCAGCTGCTGCGCGTCGGTGCCGGGGTGCGCCTGCAGCCAGGCTTGCAGCGCGTCGTCGCTCGCGATCAGGTCGTCGCGCCACTTCTCGGCGGCATGCAGCGCCAGCGTCTGCTGCGCCGAACCGCTGCGCTGTTCCTCGAGCGCGTCGCGCACGGCCTGCTGCGTGTCGGGTTCGAGCAGGCGCATCAACTTGCCGACATACTGCAGCTGCCGCCGCCGGCCTTCGAAGTTGGTGATGCGCCTGAGCTCGTCGAGCGCGTTGTCCAGGTTTTCCGGCAGCGCCAGGCGTTCGTAGAGGTCGGAGCGCAGCGTCAGCAGGGCTTCGCCGAGCTTCTGCAGATCGGCGCTTTCCTTCTTCAACTCGGTGCGGCTCGGCTCGCCACCCGTCTGTTCGGCGCGCAGCTCGAGGTCGAGTTCGCTTCCTTCGGCCACGAAGTGGCCTTTGACGTAGTAGCCTTTTTTGGGTTTGCGGGACATGGGGGAGAAAGGCCAGCGCGGCCATGGGCACGCTGTGTTGCACAAGTATCATAGCCCGCCATGAACAAGACACCCCCGCAGGACGGAACCGGCTTCAGCTACAGCAGAGGCGACTTCGAGGAGCTGGTCGATTTCGCGCTGGAGCATGCCCGCAAGCTGGGGGCTACGGATGCGGGAGCAGAAGCGTCGGAAGGTTGCGGCCTGAGCGTGTCGGTGCGCAAGGGCGAACTGGAAACCGTCGAGCGCAATCGCGACAAGTCGCTGGGCATCACCGTGTACATGGGCAGCCAGCGCGGCAATGCGAGCACCTCGGACTTCTCGCGCGAAGCGATCGAGCGCACGGTGCAGGCGGCCTATGACATCGCGCGATTCACTGCGCAGGATCCGGTGGCCGGGCTGCCGGACGCGGACGATGTCGCGCCGGCGAGCGTGCAGACTGACCTGGATCTCTTCCATCCCTGGAACATCGACAGCGAACGCGCCGCCGAGATCGCGCTGCGTTGCGAGCGCGCCGCCTTCGACACCGACCCACGCATCCTGAACAGCGAAGGCGCCGGCGTCTCGGCGCAGCAGAGCCACTTCTTCAGCGCCCACACGCACGGCTTTCGCGGCGGCTATGCGAGCTCGCGTCACTCGGTCTCTGTTGCACCGATCGCCGGCAGGGGCGACGAGATGCAGCGCGACGCCTGGTACAGCTCGATGCGCTCGGCCGAGGAACTGGCGGCGCCCGAAGCGGTGGGCCGCTATGCGGCCGAGCGGGCGCTGGCGCGCCTGAAGTCGCGCAAGATCGCCACGCGCGAGTGCCCCGTGCTGTTCGAGTCCCCGCTGGCCGCGGGCCTGCTGGGCGGCTACGTGCAGGCCACGAGCGGCGGCTCGCTGTACCGCAAGAGCACCTTCCTGCTGGACTCGCTGGGCAAGCAGGTCTTTGCCGACCACATCGACGTGGTGGAGGACCCCTTCGTGCGGCGCGGCAAGG
>DATAGN010000101.1:0-3403 GCA_036263715.1 Ramlibacter sp. | reverse complement strand
CGTGAAGCCAACATCCTGCGTGAGCGGTCCGGGCCCGACGGCGAAGCGCGTTCGTCGAAGCAACTGCCGAACCGCACCTGATGTACCCCCACTCCCGTCGTTGCTCGCACACCGTCCTGTTCTACAAGGACGAAACCTCCGTGCGGGAAAGCGTGGCGGCGTACGTCGCGGCCGCACTGCGAGCCGGCGATCCGGCTTTGGTGATCGCCAAGCCACCGCTGAGGCAGCAGCTCACGATCGCGCTGCATCGGCAGCATGTGCAGGGTTCGCCCTTCGGCCCGCAGCGCGGCCTGTTCGTGACACTCGACGCCGAAGAAACGCTGGAGGCGCTGTGCGTCGACGGCAGCCCCGATGAAGGGCGGTTCCAGGAAGTGATCGGCGCCGCCTTCGACGGCGTTGCGGCGCCCGGCAAGCGGACGGCCGCCTACGGCGAGATGGTCGGGCTGCTGTGCGAGCGCGGCCAGTACGCCGATGCGGTGCGGCTGGAAGCGATGTGGAACGAACTGCTTCCGCGGTTCCATGCGTCCCTGTTCTGCGGTTACTCCAGCCACCTCTTCGACGCACCGGCAGCGCGACCTTTCTTCCAGCAGATCCACGCGGCGCACTGGCAGCCGGAGCTCGCTACTGCCTAGTGTCCTGTCCCGTTAATTCGTAGGCACAGAAACTGCATGGGATGAGGCATCCTCGGAGATGCCTCATGCCCAACGCACACACCCGCACCAGCAATATCGAGCTTACTGAAGGTGAGCGCGCAGAACTGATGTCCATGGCCAGGTCGCGCTCACTGCCTGCGGCGTTGGCGCTGCGTGCGCGCATCGTTCTGGCGTGCGAAGGTCCAGGCAAGGCGAGCACGGACGTTGCGAAGTCGCTGGGGATCGATCGCAATACCGTCAACAGGTGGCGTGGTCGGTATGCCCGGGATCGGATCTCGGGGCTTTATGACGAGTTGCGGCCGGGACGGCCCCGTACGGTAGATGACGAACGAGTGGCTGTGCTGATCAACAAGACGCTGCACACGAAGCCTGCAGATGGCGCGACGCACTGGAGCACACGCGGTCTTGCCGCCGAGACCGGCATTAGCAAGACCTCGGTGGCGCGTTATCTCCAAGCCTTTCAGCTCAGGCCTCATCGCGTGGAGAGCTTCAAGCTCTCGACTGATCCGCTGTTCATTGAGAAGCTGCGTGACGTGGTGGGGCTGTACCTGAATCCTCCCGAGAACGCCTTGGTGCTGTGCATCGACGAGAAGAGCCAATGCCAGGCCTTGGAGCGCACGCAGCCGATGCTGCCCATGGGGTTTGGCTATGTCGAGGGCGTCACCCACGATTACGTGCGGCACGGAACGACGACGCTGTTCGCAGCGTTGAACGTGCTCAATGGGGCGGTGCTGGCCAGCTGCAAGCCTCGCCACCGTCATCAAGAGTTCCTATCGTTCCTGCGCGAGATCGACAAGGCCGTGCCGCAGGACCTGGACGTGCACTGCATCGCAGACAACTACGCGAGCCACAAACACCCGAAGGTGCGAGCTTGGCTCGCTCAGCGGCCGCGCTGGCACATGCACTTTGTGCCGACCTACTCCAGCTGGCTCAATCAGGTCGAGCGATTCTTCGCAATCATCACGGACAAGGCGATCCGACGCGGCTCGTTCAAAAGCGTCAAGGAACTGACAAAGAAGATCCACAGCTTCGTCAGTTCCTACAACGAGAACTGCAAGCCGTTCACCTGGACGGCAACAGCCGATTCAATCCTCGAAAAACTCGCTCGTCTCTGCGGCCGAATTAACGGGACAGGACACTAGGTTGTCGCAGTCCACCAAGACCGCAACCCCGCCTTCTGCATCCGACATACGCGCTCCATCTCCGTTTGAGAGGCCATGCTATTAGCCGGGACGACGAAGCGCCAGCCTCGGGACTTGGCAGAGAAACACTCTGCGGCGTTTGCCCCACAAGTCGAATTTCGGGACCGATCCGGACCAGGCAAGCAGACCGTTCGGATGTGAGCTCGCCGCAGCGCCATCCAACGTCGCAGCAGCCCTCCCGCTCACCTTGGCCCTCGGCGTCAGCGCGCCCCCGCCCGCAGCAGGATCTCCTCCACCACCCTTTGCCCCCGCCTGCGCGCATGCGCCAGCGGCGTCACGCCCTCGCGATCCGCGAGCGCCACGTCGGCTTTGGCGGCAACCAACAAGCGCACGATCTCGGCATGCGCCGGCCCGCCGTCGCCCAGGATCACGGCTTCCAGCAACGCGGTCCAACCGAGGTTGTTGACGTGGTTCACGTCGATGGCGGTGCCGAGCAGCAGGCGCACGGTTTCCACGTGCCCGTAGTGGCACGCGGGGATCAACGCGGTGCCGCCGTACCGGTTGGTGCTCCTCAGGTCCGCGCCGGCGGCAAGGGTCGCGCGCACGATGTCCGTATGGCCGCGGGCTCCTGCCAGCAGGAACGCGCTGTCACGCTGCTGGTCCTGGGCATTCACGTTCGCGCCCCGCGCGATCAAGGCGCGGACGACCTCGAGATGATTGCCGGCGGTGGCGGCCAGGATGGCCGTGCGGCCGGCTGCATCGCGCTGCTCGATGTCGGCGCCGCCGCGCAGTAGCGCGTGCACCGGGGCGAGGTCGCCGCGGCCAGCCGCTTCAACCAGCAACGCGCGACTTTGCGCGACGGCCGGCGCGGTGACGGCGATGGAGAGGGCAATGAAGTGACGGCGCTGCAGGAGGTCGATCGCCATCGCTCCCAGGCCTCAACCCGCCTGCAGGATGCGGATCAGCGCGTCGATGACGTCGCTGCCATCCGGCGACTTCAGGCGGTATTGCTGGAGCGAGCGTGCCAGGTCGGCGCGGCCCAGCACGCGGTAGTCGGCACGCATCAGAACGCTGGCGATCGCACGCTGCACGTGGATCGATCGGGTCACCGGGAACAGGCGCGCCACCTCGCGCAGGGTCTCCGGGTCGGCGGGCCGTTGCTGCGCCAGCGTCTCTAGCGCCCGCACCTGGGCATCGGAGGCGGGCATGCGCGAGATGCCGCTGGCGATGGTGCGCAACTCCGCCTCGCCCAGGGGCTTGTGGCGCAGGTACGCCTTGGCGATGGCAATGTCGTCGGCACTGGCACTGGTGAGGGCGCGCACGACGCGCGCATGCGCTTCGATGCTGCCCAGGCATGCCATCGCCGCGGCCGGCGCCACCTTGCCCGACCGCAAGGCGCCGGGCGCCAGGGCGTTCAGCGTGGGCGCAGTCTCGGCCTGGCGCGCATGGGTGCAGGCCAGATCCACCTCATCCCGGCCGATGCGGTCGCGCGCGATCTGGTCGGCGATGGTGCGCACGAGTTCGGCCTGCTCCTGCGCAGCGGTCAGCCAGCCGATGCCGCGCGCCAGGGCGATCATGCGCGTGCGCACGGACGCTTCATCGGCATCG
>DATAGN010000100.1:0-8482 GCA_036263715.1 Ramlibacter sp. | reverse complement strand
ATGGAGTGCCTGGGCGGCAACGGCTACGTGGAAGAGGGCGGGCAAGGCGTGATGGCGCGCATCTACCGCGAGATGCCGCTCAACTCGATCTGGGAGGGCGCGGGCAACATCATGGCGCTGGACCTGCTGCGCGCCCTGCGCAAGGCGGACGCCGCCGCGGCGCTCGCGCAGGAGCTCGCACCCGCCAAAGGCGCGCATCCGGCGCTGGACAAGCTCGCGGCGAGCCTGCCCTCGCGCGTGGAGGAGATGGCGACCGAAGTCGAGGCGCGCCGGCTGGCGCAGGACGTCGCGCTGGCCGTCCAGGCCGCCTTGCTGTACCAGTCGGCACCGCCTGCCGTCTTCGGCGCCTTCTGCGAATCCCGCCTGGCCGGCGACTGGGGACAGGCCTTCGGTACCCTTTCGGCCCGCACCGACTTCGACACCATCCTGCAACGCGCCTTGCCGCACTGAACGCCCGCATGAACGACCTGATCCTGCACCACTACGCGAGCTCCCCGTTCTCCGAGAAGATCCGCCTGGTCCTGGGCTACAAGAAGTTGCCGTGGAAATCGGTGCTGATCCCGCCGATCATGCCCAAGCCCGACCTGGTGGCGCTCACCGGCGGCTACCGCAAGACGCCCGTGCTGCAGGTCGGCTCGGACATCTATTGCGACACGGCGCTGATCTGCGACGTGCTGGAACACGTGCGGCCCGAGCCCACGCTCTACCCGCCGCACCTGAAGGGCGTGTGCCGCATCTTCGCGCAGTGGGCCGACACGACCCTGTTCTGGGCCGCCATGGGCTACAACCTGCAGCCCAAGGGGGCCGCGCACGTCTTCGCAAAGGCACCGCCGGATGCCGCCAAGGCTTTCAGCGAGGACCGCAAGGCCATGGCGGGCAACATGGTGCGCCTGCGCCCGGGTGACGCGACCGCGGCCTACCGGTCCTACCTGCGGCGCATTGCCAACATGGCCGACGAGCACGACTTCCTCTTCGGGATGGAGCCCTGCGTCGCCGACTTCGCGGCGTTCCACGGCATCTGGTACACGCGCACGCAGGTCGCGCCGCTGGCGGACATCCTCAACGCCACGCCCTCCGTTTCCGAATGGGCACAGCGCATGGAGGCGATCGGGCATGGCGTGATGAGCCGGCTGACCTCGGCCGACGCGATCGCCCTGGCCGCTGCTTCCGAGCCGCAGCCCTCCGGCAGCAACCTGCTGATCGACAGCGCCTTCCAGGACGACCATGGCATTCCGCTTGGCACGCGCGTGACGATCACGGCGGAGTCGTTCGGCAACGAGCCGACCGAGGGCGAACTCATCGCCGCCACGCGCACGCACTACAGCCTGCGCCGGGAGGATGCCCGTGCGGGCACGGTGCACGTGCACTTCCCCCGCATCGGCTACGTCTTGCGCGCGGCCTCGCCGACCTGAGCCGCATCGTGGGCCACTGCCTGTTTCCCACCACCATCGGTGCCTGCGGCATCGCCTGGAAGGAACAGGTGATCACGGCGGTGCAGCTGCCGGAAGCGGACGAGGACGGCACCCGCGCGCGCATGCTGCGGCACGCAGGCGAGCTGCCCGCGCGCGAGCCGCCGGCTTTCGTGCGCGAGGCGATCGCGCGGATCCAGGCACTGCTGCAAGGGGCGAAGGACGACCTGGCGGACCTGCCGCTGGACATGCACGGCGTGCCGGAGTTCCACCGGCGTGTCTATGCGGTCGCGCGCGCGATCCCGCCGGGGGAGGTGTTGACGTACGGGGAAGTGGCACGCCGGCTGGGGGCGCCGGGTGCATCGCGCGCGGTGGGGCAGGCGTTGGGGAAGAACCCGTTCGCGCCGGTCGTGCCCTGCCATCGGGTGCTGGCCGCCGGTGGCAAGTCGGGCGGCTTTTCGGCCGAGGGTGGGGCGCTGACGAAGTTGCGGATGCTGGAGATCGAGAAAGCCCGCCTGGGTGGCGGGCCGGGATTGTTCGATTGACGCTGCGCGATGTCGGGGTGCGGCTGGCGCGCGCAACCCGACCTACGGTCTGCGCGTGTCGGGGTGCGGCTGGCGCGCGCAACCCGACCTACGCGGCCGGATTTGTAGGTTGGGTTGCGCGAAGCGCACCCCAACAGCCACTCACCGCATCAAAACCAGCGCCTCCAGCCCGTCTCCGCTGGCCGATCGCCCGTAGTCGCATTCGCATTGGCCCGTTCGTCACGCCTGCGCTCTTCCTCGCGCAGCTGCGCGTCCCGGGCCTCGCGCGCGACGTTCGCGTCGTGCGTCGCCTGCTGCGCCATCGCATGCTCGTGCACTGGCGCGGAAGGCCGCACTTCGTCGTGAACCACCGGCGTCACGGGCGTCGCGACCCGGCCGCCGCCCATGCCCATGCGCTCGAAGCGCGTCTCCAGCCGGTGCTCAAGCTCGTTCAGGCGCGCCGCCAGCATGCGGTTCATCTGCTCCATCTGCGCCTGCATCTCGCGGCGGTTCTGCGCCATCGCCTTGTCGAATTCCGCAGTGGCCATCGTGTCGCGGTCACCCATGCGGCCCAGGTGCTCGTCCAGGTGCGCGCGCAGCTCGTTGAACCGCGAGGCCTCGGCCTTGTCGGCCAGCGCACGCTGGGCCTCCAGTTCCTTCACGTGGTGGCGGTAGTCCATGAGCGACTGCGTGCGCATGGCGGCGGTGGACGCCAGGAACAGGATCAGGGTGATGCCCAGCAAGCCCAGCAGGATGGCGCCCAAGGGGGCGTCGGCGACGACCGGGCCGAACAGCAGGGGCGAGACGCGGGTGATCTCGCCCCAGTTCAGGGCGGCGAATCCGGCGGTGAGCAGGATGGCCACCACCAGCAGGATCGTGCGGGTGCGCATGGAAAATTCTCCTTGGGACGTTGCAAATCATTCTCTGCCGTTACGTCGGCGCAACTGTCAGCCACCGCCCTGTTTGGCTGTGCGATCCATGTGGCAAACTCGCGCGCTTTCCCGGTTCCCCAGCAGTAACACCGTGCAGAAAATCCTCCGGCAGATCGCCGCCGAGCTCAGCGTGCGCGAGGACCAGGTCCGTTCCGCCGTCGAATTGCTCGACGGGGGCGCCTCCGTCCCCTTCATCGCCCGCTACCGCAAGGAGGCCACCGGCGGCCTCGACGACATCCACCTGCGGGAACTCGAAGCCCGCCTGTCCTACCTGCGCGAGCTGGAGGACCGGCGCGAAGCCGTCCTCAAGAGCATCGGGGAGCAGGGCAAGCTCACGCCCGAACTGCGCGCCGCCGTCGAAGCCGCGCCGACCAAGCAGGAACTGGAAGACCTGTACCTGCCGTACAAGCCCCGCCGCCGCACCAAGGGCCAGATCGCCCGCGAAGCCGGCATCGAGCCCCTGGCCGACCTGCTCTGGGCCGACCCGACGCGCGACCCGGCCGTCGAAGCCTTGCCCTTCGTGAAGAAGGAAAAGGGCGAGGGCGGCGAGGACTTCACCACCGTGCCCGCGGTGCTGGACGGCGTGCGCGACCTCCTGTCGGAGCGCTGGGCGGAGGACGCTGCCCTGGTGCAGTCCATGCGCGAGTGGCTCTGGACCGAAGGCCTGCTGAAGTCGAAGCTGGCCGCCGGCAAGGACGAGAACAACCCGGACGTCGCCAAGTTCCGCGACTACTTCGACTACGACGAGCCGATCGGCAAGGTGCCTTCGCACCGTGCGCTGGCCGTGTTCCGCGGCCGCGCCCAGGACATCCTGGAAGTCAAGCTGGTGCTGCCGGTGGAGCCCGAGCCCGGTCAGCCGTCCATCGCCGAGGGCAGGATCGCGCTGCACCTGGGGTGGAGCCACGCGAAGCGGCCGGCCGACGACCTGCTGCGCAAATGCGTGGCCTGGACCTGGCGCGTCAAGCTGTCTCTGTCCACCGAGCGCGACCTGTTCTCGCGCCTGCGCGAAGAGGCCGAGAAGGTGGCGATCAAGGTGTTCGCGGAGAACCTGCGCGACCTGCTGCTGGCCGCTCCCGCCGGCCCGCGCGTCGTGATGGGGCTGGACCCCGGCATCCGCACGGGCGTGAAGGTGGCCGTGGTGGATGCCACAGGCAAGCTGGTGGACACCGCCACCGTGTATCCGCACGAGCCGCGCCGCGACTGGGAAGGCGCCCTGCATACCCTCGGCCAGTTGTGCCGCAAGCACGGCGTGAACCTCATTGCGATCGGCAATGGCACCGCCTCGCGCGAGACCGACAAGCTCGCTGGCGACCTGATGAAGCGCCTGGACCAGGCGACGCTGCAACGCATCGTCGTGAGCGAAGCCGGCGCTTCGGTCTACTCCGCCAGCGAATACGCCTCGCAGGAGATGCCCGATGTCGACGTCAGCCTGCGCGGAGCCGCCTCGATCGCGCGCCGCCTGCAGGACCCGCTGGCCGAACTGGTGAAGATCGATCCCAAGTCGATCGGCGTGGGCCAGTACCAGCACGACGTGAACCAGAGCGAACTGGCGCGCACGCTCGATGCGGTGGTCGAGGATTGCGTGAACAAGGTGGGCGTGGACCTGAACACGGCCAGCGCGCCGCTGCTGTCGCGCGTGTCGGGCCTGTCGCCGTCGGTGGCCCGGGCGGTCGTGCACTGGCGCGAGAGCCATGGCGCCTTCCGCAGCCGCCAGCAACTGCTGCAGGTCACCGGGCTCGGCCCCAAGACCTTCGAGCAGAGCGCGGGCTTCCTGCGCATCCGCGACGGCGAGAACCCGCTGGACATGACCGGCGTGCACCCGGAAACCTACCCCGTGGTCGAGAAGATCCTGGCCTTCGCGAAGAAGCCGGTGCACGAGGTGATGGGCCGCGCCGATACGCTCAAGGGCGTCAAGCCGGAGCTGTTCGCCGACGAGAAGTTCGGCGTCATCACCATCAAGGACATCCTCGGCGAGCTGGAGAAGCCGGGCCGCGATCCGCGTCCGGACTTCAAGGTGGCGCGCTTCAACGATGGCGTCGACGACATCGCCGACCTGCAGCCCGGCATGGAGCTGGAGGGCACGGTCAGCAACGTCGCCGCCTTCGGCGCCTTCGTCGACCTGGGGGTGCACCAGGACGGCTTGGTGCACGTGAGCCAGCTGGCGCACAAGTTCGTGAGCGATGCGCGCGAGGTCGTGAAGACCGGCGACATCGTGAAGGTGAAGGTGCTGGAGGTCGACACCGCCCGCAAGCGCATCAGCCTGACGATGAAGCTCGGCGCGCCGGTGGGCAGGCCGGGCGGCCCGCGCGAGAACCGCTTCGAGGGTGCGGCGCGCGGCCAGCGTGCGCCGAACAACCCCGCGATCGGCTCTGCGATGCAGGGCGCCTTCGCGAAGCTGCAGGGATTGAGGAAATAGCGCGGTAGGCAGCTGGACCGTTGCCGAGCACAATAGCGCGCATGTCTTTCGCATCGTGCAGGGGATGACCCCTCCGTCCGGACCGCCCCCGGTCCCGGCCAGCGTGCTGTTCCTGCGCATGCATGCCTTCTCCCAGGCCGACGCCGCGGAGCAGGCGAGCCGGCGCGAGCAGCTGGCCGCGGTGGTGCGCGCGGCGCTGCCGGCCTGGGAGGGACGCCGGCGCGTCGTGCTGGAGTCGGCCGACGGCCTCGCGGTAGTCGGGGCGGTCGCTCCCGAGGTCGCCTTGCAGGCGGCGCAAATCGCAGCGGAACACGGCGCCGACGGCAGCCTCGGCATCGCCTTGCACCATGGGCCGGTGCGTGCCGTGACCGAGCCGGAAGGCGGCACGCGCGTGGTTGGCGATGGCATCGAGACCGCCTCCGCGCTGGCCGGGTTCTCGACTTCACACGCCGTGGTCGCATCGCAGTCCTTTCGCGACGCACTCGCCGCCCGCGTGCCCCGCGAAGCCGAGAACCTGCAGCAGGCCGGCGAACAGGTCGACGACCGCCTGCGCTCGCACGCGCTGTTCGTCTACGACCCCGCACCGGCGCAGCGGCGCGCCCAGCGCCGGACGATGCTCGGCGTCCTGGGCCTGCTGGGGCTGCTCGGCGCCGGCCTCGCGGGCCGCGTTGCCCGCGAGAGCTACGAGGCCGCGCGCCGGCCGGCGATCGTCCGCCTCGACATCCGCCCCTCGGGCGAGGTGTTCGTCGACGGCGAGCCCAAGGGAACGACGCCGCCGCTGGTGACGCTGTCGCTGCCGCCGGGTCCCCACACGATCGAGGTGCGCAACGGCCGCTTCAAGCCGCTGCGCCTGGACGTGCACCTGAAGCCCGGCGAGGAGATGGAACTCAAGCACGTGTTCGCGGCGCCGCCGCAGCGCCGGCGCACGCCACCGCGCGAACAGGGCGTGCTGGAGCGTTTCAAGTTCTGGTGAGCGCATGAGGAACCCGCCGCCCTTCACCCACCTCGGGCGCTACCGCGTCGTGCGCGAACTCGGTCGCGGCGCGATGGGTGTCGTGTACCTGGCGCAGGACGACACGCTGCAGCGGCAGGTGGCGATCAAGACGCTGCTGCTGCCCGATGCGCCCGCCGAGCGTGCACACCTGGAGGCGCGCTTCCGGCAGGAGGCCAAGGCCGCCGGGGGCCTGAACCACCCGGGCATCATCACCATCCACGACCTCGGGCGCGAAGGCGACTGGCTGTACATCGCCATGGAGCTGCTGCAGGGCACCGAGCTGCGCGATCGCATGGCGCAGGGGCCGCTGCCGCTGGACGTGGCGCTGGACATCGGGGCGCAGGTCGCGTCGGCACTCGCGGCCGCGCATGCGAGCGGCGTCGTGCACCGCGACATCAAGCCCGGCAACATCATGCTGGTGGGCAACGGGCAGGCCAAGATCATGGACTTCGGCATCGCCCGCATGCAGTCGTCCGACGTGCGCACGCAAAGCGGCACGATGCTCGGCTCGCCCAAGTACATGTCGCCCGAGCAGGTGAGCGGCCATCCCGCGGACCACCGCAGCGACATCTTCTCGCTGGGTTCGGTGCTGTACGAGATGGTCGCGGGCGTGCCGGCCTTCGGCGGCGACAACCTGGGCGAGCTCCTGAGCCTGATCCAGCACGGGCATCCGCCGCCGCCCGGGACCTTCCGGCCCGGCATCCCCGGGTCGCTCGAAGTGGTGATCGCGCGCGCGATGCAGAAGAATCCGGCGGCACGCTACCAGGATGCCGGCGAGATGGCGCGCGACCTCGTGCAGTGCCGCGCCGCGCTGACGCGCAGCCGGGGCGCTGCGCCCGCGGCCGCGGCGGTCGACATCTCCACCGATGTCTTCGGCGGCGCCACGGCGACGCTGGCGATCCCGCCGGGCGGACCCGCCCCGGGCCTGGCGCTGTCGCCGGCCTTCGATTCCACGCTGGGACTGCGTACCTTGTTGCAGGCCTCGGCCGACCCGGCGGCACAGGCGCCGCGCCGGCATGTGCGCAGCGTGCGGGGACTGCTGTGGACCTTCGCGTACATGGCCGCCGCGGCCGCAGCCCTGGTCATCGCGCTGGCCTGACAATCGCGCGATGCGAGCATTGCGCATCTACGCGGGCCCTCAGGCCCGCCGTCACATCGAACAAAATGGACTGCAGGCGCGCGACGTGGGCGTGGTGCCCGCGGCCGCCGGAGGGCCCAAGGGGCTGGTCCTGGGGCCGCTGGACCGCTTCCTGTTCGGCCAGTGGCTGCCGGCGACGGACCACACCATCCACCTCGTCGGCGCCTCCATCGGCGCCTGGCGCATGGCCACGGCCTGCCTGCGCGAGGCGGTGCCCGCCTTCGAGCGGCTGGAGCGCGATTACATCGCGCAGGACTACGAGCTGCCGCCCGGGCGCAAGACCCCCACCGCGGCGCACGTGTCGCAACGCTTCGGCGAAAGCCTGGAGGCTTTCTACGGTGGGCGCGTGCGCGAAGTGCTGGCGCATCCGCGCTTTCGGCTGCACATCGTCACGGCGCGCGGACGGCACGTGCTCGGTCGCGAGCACAAGCTGGCGACGCCGCTCGGCTATCTGGGCGCCTTCGTCAGCAACACCCTGCACCGCAAGGCCATGGGTGCGTGGCTGGAGCGCGTGGTGTTCTCGGCGCCTCAGGAGGGGAGCGCCTGTCCGCTGCCATTCGGGATCGACGACTTCCCGACGCGGCAGGTCGCCCTGTCCGAAGCGAACTTCCAGCCGGCGTTGCAGGCGAGCTGTTCAATCCCCTTCGTGCTGCAGGCGGTGCACGACATCCCGGGCGCGCCGCGCGGTGCGTACTGGGACGGCGGCATCACGGACTACCACCTGCACCTGAAGTACGACTGCGGGCCGGGTCCGGGGCTGGTGCTCTATCCGCACTTCCAGAAGGCGGTGGTGCCGGGCTGGCTGGACAAGGGGCTGAAGTGGCGGCATCGGGCCACGGCCTTCCTCGATCGCATGATCGTCCTCGCGCCGGATCCGCAGTGGGTGCGTTCGCTGCCGAACGGGAAGTTGCCGGACCGCAAGGACTTCGTCACCTATGCGCGGGACCTGCACGGGAGGATCCAGGCGTGGACGGCTGCGGCGGCGGCGAGCCGCCAGCTGGCGGAGGAGTTCGCGCTTTGGCTGGAGAAGCCGGATGCTGCGCGTGTGGAAGCGTTGTAGCGCGGGCGT
>DATAGN010000099.1:0-13961 GCA_036263715.1 Ramlibacter sp. | reverse complement strand
CTTGGCCTTGGTCGCTTTCGCCTTGAAGCGGTCGATGAACTTCTGCAGGTGCGCGATCTTGTCCTGCTGGCGGCTGTACGCGGACTGCTGCTGCTCCAGCTGCTGCGCGCGCAGCAGCTCGAACCCACTGTAGTTGCTGCCGTAGCGCGTGAGCTGCTGGTTCTCGATGTGCAGCGTCACGCCCGTGACAGCGTCGAGGAACTCGCGGTCGTGGCTGATGACGACCAGCGTGCCGGCATACCGTTGCAGCCAGCCTTCCAGCCAGACGAGGGCGTCCAGGTCCAGGTGGTTGGTGGGTTCGTCCATCAGCAACAGGTCCGACGGGCACATCAATGCGCGGGCCAGTTGCAGGCGCATGCGCCAGCCGCCGGAAAAGCTGTTGACGGGGCGGTCCAGTTCGTCCGGACGAAAGCCCAGCCCGAGGATCAGCGACTGCGCGCGCGGCACCGCGTCGTGCGCGCCGGCATCGGCCAGGTCGCTGTGCGCATGGGCGATGGCGATGCCGTCGCCGGAGCTCTCCGCTTGCGCCAGTTCCTGCTGCAGGTCGACCAGGCGCGTGTCCCCACCGAGCACGAAGGCCGTGGCGGGCTCGTCGCTCTCCGGCATGTTCTGGGCGACCTGCGCCAGGCGCCACTGCGAGGGCACGGAGAAGTCACCGGCGTCCTCGTGCAGGCTGCCATTGAGCAGCGCGAACAGGGTCGACTTGCCGGCGCCATTGCGGCCGACCAGGCCGACCTTTTCGCCGGGATTGATGGTGACGGACACGCCGTCCAGCAGCACCTTGGCGCTGCGGCGCAGGGTCACGTTGCGGAGAATGATCATGGAGGGCGGAATTGTGACCGTAGGTTGGGTTCGCCGAAGGCGACCCCAACAGCCGGGGGCATGTTGGGGTGCCCTGCGGGCAACCCAACCTACAGGGAAGCCATCGAGTCCCGCGTGAGCAGCAACACCTGGTCCTCGCCCGCGCTCGTTTCCAGCCAGACGACTTCCAGCTGCGGGAAGGCACGTTCGAAGTTCACGCGCTCGTTGCCGATCTCCAGCACCAGCACCGCGTGCTCGCTCATGCGCGAAGGCGCATCGCGCAGCAGCGCGCGGACGAAGTCCATGCCGTCGGCGCCGCCGGCCAGCGCGAGCTCGGGCTCGGCGCGGTATTCATCGGGCAGGGCGGCCATGCTGGCGGCGTTCACGTAGGGCGGGTTGCACAGGATCAGGTCGTAGGGGCCGGGCAGGGCAGCCAGGCCGTCGGATTGCACGAGGCGAACGCGGTCGCCCAGGTGGTGCCTGTCGACATTGACCTGCGCGACCTGCAAGGCAGGGACGGAGAGATCCGCGGCATCGACGGTGACGTCCGGGTAGGCCATCGCCGCCAGCACGGCCAGGCTGCCGTTGCCGGTGCACAGGTCCAGCACGCACGTGGTGCGCTCGGACAGCCACGGGTCGATGCTGCCCTCGGCCAGCAGCTCCGCGATGAAGCTGCGCGGCACGATGGCACGCTCGTCCACGTAGAAAGGGATGCCCTGCAGCCACGCCTCGCGCGTCAGGTAGGCGGCGGGCTTGCGCGTGGCGATGCGCTCCTCGACCAGCGCACGCACTGCGTCCTCGTCGTGGGGCTCGACCTCGCTTTCGGCATGTTCGTCCAGCGCATCGAGCGGCAGGCCCATGCCCCAGAGCGTGAGCCACGCCGCCTCGTCGAACGCGTTGGTGGTCCCGTGTCCGAAGCTCACGCCGCTGCCTTCCAGCTCGCGCGCGAGCTGTTCGACCAGCTCCATCACCTTCACGGCGCGTCCAGTTTTTCCAGTACGCCGCGGTAGATGTCCTTCAGCGGGTCGAGGTCCGCCACGCGCACGTGCTCGTCGATCTTGTGGATGCTGGCGTTGATGGGGCCGAACTCGATCACCTGCGGGCAGATCTTCGAGATGAAGCGGCCGTCGCTGGTGCCGCCCGTGGTGGAGAGCTCGGTCTCCAGGCCGGTGACACCGCGGATCGCGTGCTGCACCGCGTTCACCAGCTCGCCCGGCGTGGTCAGGAAGGGCTGGCCGCCCACCGTCCACTGCAGTTCGTAGTCGACGCCGTGGCGGTCCAGGATCTCGTGCACGCGCTTTTGCAGTTGCTCGGCGCTGCTGACGCTGGCGAAGCGGAAGTTGAAGTCCACCACCACGCGGTTGGGGATGATGTTGCCGGCGCCCGTGCCGCCATGGATGTTGCTGACCTGCCAGCTCGTGGGCGGGAAGAACTCGTTGCCGCGGTCCCATTCGGTGGCCGCCATTTCGGCGAGCGCCGGCATGACCATGTGGATCGGGTTCCTGCCCAGTTGCGGATACGCGATGTGGGCCTGGATGCCCTTGGCGGTGAGCTTGCCCGTGAGGCTGCCGCGCCGGCCGTTCTTGATCATGTCCCCGAGCTTTTCCACCGAGGTGGGCTCGCCCACGATGCAGAAGTCGAGCGTCTCGCCGCGCGCGCGCAGTTGCTCGCAGACCACCACCGTGCCGTCGACGCTGGGGCCTTCCTCGTCGCTGGTGAGCAGCAAGGCGATGCCGATGTTCGGTTCGCGCTGCCTGGCCAGGAATTCCTCGACCGCCACGGTGAATGCCGCGATCGAGGTCTTCATGTCCGCCGCGCCGCGGCCGTAAAGCAGCCCGCCCCGGTGGGTGGGCACGAAGGGATCGCTGGACCACTGTTCCAGCGGGCCGGTGGGCACCACGTCGGTGTGGCCCGCGAACACGAGCGTGCGGCCGCTGCGGCCGGGGCGCTTGGCCCAGAGGTTCTTCACGCGGAAGTCCTGCGGGCCGCTTTCGATGGTCTCGCAGGTGAAGCCCAGCGGCTTCAGGCGCGCCTCGATGATGGGCTGGCACTGCCCGTCCTCGGGCGTGACCGAGCGCTGCGCGATGAGCTGCTCGGCGAGATGCAGGGTCTTGGACATTGCCCGTAGTGTAGGGCGGTGGTGGGGTAAGCCTGCCCGCGCGAGCGACGCGCCGGGTGTTGGGATGCGCTGCGCGCAGCCCAACCTACGAAAGCCTTGTAGGTTGGGCTGACCGCAGGTCATCCCAACACAGGCGGCCTCAATGCTTCACGTCCAGCGTGATCTCCGTGAACGACGGTTCGTCGTCCATGTCCGCCTCGCTGTCACCCTCGTTGGCGAGGTTCTCGGCGCGCTGCTGGTCGGCCGAATTGTTCTGCAGCCGCCACTGCAGGTTGGTGGGCGAGTCGGCATAGGCCAGGCCTTCCTTCTTGTCCACCGTGCCGTCCATGATCAGGCGCGCGATGTCCATCTCGAAGGTCTGCGAGCCCTCGGCCATGGACTTCTCCATCGCCTCCTTGACGCCGGAGAAGTCGCCCTTCTCGATCAGCTCGGAAACCAGCTTGGAGTTGAGCATCACTTCCACCGCCGGTGCGCGGCCGCCGCTGACGGTGCGCAGCAGGCGCTGCGACACCACCGCCTTCAGTGCCGCGGCCAGGTCGCCCAGCATGGTCGGGCGCACTTCCACGGGGTAGAAGGACAGGATGCGGTTGAGCGCCTGGTAGCTGTTGTTGGCGTGCATGGTCGCCAGGCACAGGTGGCCCGACTGCGCATACGCGATGGCGGCGGACATGGTCTCGCGATCGCGGATCTCGCCGACGAGGATGACGTCGGGCGCCTGGCGCAGTGCGTTCTTCAGCGCGGTCTGCATCGACTGCGTGTCGCTGCCCACCTCGCGCTGGTTCACGATGCACTTCTTGTTCTTGAAGATGAATTCGACCGGGTCCTCGATGGTGAGGATGTGGCCGGACATGTTCTCGTTGCGGTAATCCATCATGGCCGCCAGCGTGGTGCTCTTGCCGGCGCCGGTGGAGCCCACCATCAGCAGCAGCCCGCGCTTTTCCATGATCAGTTCGCCCAGGATCATGGGCACCGACAGGGACGCGAGCGGCGGGATCTCGGTGGCGATGTAGCGGATGACCGCGGCCACCGTGCCGCGCTGGCGCATCGCCGAGAAGCGGAAGTTGCCGGCGCCTTCCACCGCGTGCGCCATGTTCAGCTCGCCGCTGGAGTCGAGTTCCTCCATGCGGTGGGCGGGCAGCACCTCCGCCAGCAGCGCACGCGTGGCATCGGGCGGCAGCAGCTGGTTGTTGATCGGCACCACCTGGCCATTGATCTTGATCATGGCCGGCGCGTTGGCCGACAGGTACACGTCCGAGGCCTTCTTGTCGGCCATCAGGCGCAGGATGCGCTCCATCGTCCCCATCGCAACTCCTCTCTTGTTCGTCACCCCCGCGGAGGCGGGGGCCCAGGGCGCCCTGGATCCCCGCGTTCGCGGGGATGACGGAAATCAATCCCGCAGCAGATCGTTCAGGCTGGTCTTCGCCCGCGTCTGCGCATCCACGCGCTTGACGATGATCGCCGCGTACAGACTGTACTTGCCGTTGTCCTTGGGCAGCGTGCCGGAAATCACGACGGAGCCCGAAGGGATGCGCCCATACGACACCTCGCCCGTGCTGCGGTCGTAGATCGGCGTGCTCTGGCCGATGTACACGCCCATCGAGACCACCGAGTTCTCCTCCACGATCACCCCCTCGACGATCTCCGAGCGGGCGCCGATGAAGCAGTTGTCCTCGATGATCGTCGGGTTCGCCTGCAGCGGCTCCAGCACGCCGCCGAGGCCCACGCCGCCGGACAGGTGCACGTTCTTGCCCACCTGCGCGCAGGAGCCGACCGTGGCCCACGTGTCGACCATGGTGCCTTCGTCGACGTAGGCGCCGATGTTCACGTACGAGGGCATCAGGATCGCGCCCCTGGCGACGAAGGCGCCGTGGCGCGCCACCGCGGGCGGCACCACGCGCACGCCGGTGGCGGCCATTTCCTCGGGGGACAGGTGCGAGAACTTGGTCTGCACCTTGTCGAAGAAGGCCAGTTCGCCGGCCTTCATCATGCGGTTGTCGCTCAGGCGGAAGGACAGCAGAACCGCCTTCTTGATCCACTGGTGTACGGTCCACTGGCCGACGCCCTCGCGGGTGGCCACGCGCAGCTTGCCCGTGTTCAGCTCGCCCACCACGTGGTCCACGGCTTCGCGCACTTCCTTCGGGGCGGCGGAAGGCGAGAGGGTGGCGCGGGCTTCCCACGCGGTGTCGATGATTTGCTGGAGCTGCTGGGTCATGGGGTTTCTTGCCTGGAACGGTTCTGGACGAATTGCACGATGCGCTGCGCGGCTTCGACGCACTCGGCGGTGTCGGCCACCAGCGCCATGCGCACGCGGCCCGCGCCCGGATTGGCGCCGCCCGTCTCGCGAGCGAGGTAGCTGCCGGGCAGCACGGTCACATTGTATTGAGCAAGCAGGTCGCGGGCGAACGCGGTGTCGCTGCCCGGCACGCCGGCCCAGAGGTAGAAGGCGGCGTCCGGCAGGCGCACGTCGAGCACCTTCGCCAGCAGCGGGGTGACCGAAGCGAACTTGCGCCGGTACTGCTCGCGGTTGTCGACCACGTGCTGCTCGTCGTTCCAGGCCGCGACGCTGGCCGCCTGCACGACCGGATTCATCGCGCTGCCGTGATAGGTGCGATAGAGCAGGAACTGCTTGACGAGGGCAGCGTCGCCGGCGACGAAGCCGCTGCGCATGCCGGGCACGTTGCTGCGCTTCGACAGGCTGGTGAAGGCGACCAGCTTGTCGAACCGGTCGCGACCGAGCTTCGCCGCCGCTTCCAGCCCGCCCAGCGGCGGCTCGTCGCGGAAGTAGATCTCGCTGTAGCACTCGTCGGACGCGATGACGAAGCCGTAGCGGTCCTGGAGCGCGAAGAGCTTCTTCCAGCCTTCCAGCGGCATCACGGAGCCCGTGGGGTTGCCCGGGGAGCAGACGTACAGCAACTGCGTCTTCGCCCAGGTGGCCTCGGGCACGCTGTCCCAATCCACCGCAAAGTTGCGCGTGGCGTCGGTGGGCACGTAGTACGGCTGGGCGCCGGCGAGCAGCGTCGCGCCCTCGTAGATCTGGTAGAACGGATTGGGGCAGACCACCACCGCCGGCCGCGTGGGATCGATCACCGCCTGCGCAAACGAGAAGAGCGCTTCGCGCGAGCCGTTGACCGGCAGCACTTGCGTGGCGGGATCGAGCAAGAGGCCATAGCGCCGCTGCACCCAGCCCGCGCAGGCCTGGCGCAGCGCCATGGAGCCGGCGGTCTGCGGATAGCCGGACAGGTCGCTGCCCGGGACCTCCAGCGCCGCCGCCAGCGCGTCCTTGATGAAGCGGGGCGTCGGGTGCTTGGGTTCGCCGATGCCCAGGCTGATGGGGCGCAAGGCGGGGTTGGGCGTGACGCCCGCAAACAGTTGCCGCAGCCGCTCGAACGGATAGGGTTGCAGCCGGGACAGCAGGGGATTCATGCGCGGATTATCCCCGCGCCTCGACAGGAGCGCCCCGGAAGCGCCGTCAGGCGGGCACCGCCGACACCCCCAGCAGCCGCATCAACTGCTTCGCGTTCTCCGGCGCGTGGCGCTTGTCCGTGTTGTCGAAGTAGCAGTAGACGTCGCGGCCGCCGCGGGCACGGGAGCGGGTGGGGCACACCAGGCGGGCGTCCTCCGGTTCGCCGCCTTCGCGCCAAGCGTCGATGAACCGCGCCCAGCGCTCCAGTTCCTCGTCGGTGTAGCGGCTGTTGTAAAGCTCGGTGGAGCCGTGCAGGCGCATGTAGATGAAGTCGGCCGTGACGTCCTCGTACAGCGGCCAGGGATTCGGCGTGTCGGCCACCACCCAGGCGATGTTGTACTTGCGCAGCAGCTTGATGAAGCCCGGGTCGACGAAGCTTTCGTGCCGCACCTCCACGCAATGGCGGATGCGGCGGTTGCGCCCCGGCTCCAGGCAGGTGCGGTTGTCGCCGACCAGGCGCTCGTCGTGCCGGCAGGCGATCTTCGCGGCCGCGTGGGTGGTCGTCGGCAGCATCTGGAAGAAGGCCTCGAACACCTCCGGGTGGTAGCGCACCATGGCCGGGAACTGCCACAGGATCGGCCCGAGCTTGTCACCCAGCTCGAACAGCCCCGAGGCCAGGAAGTTCGCCAGCGCCGCCTCGATGTTGCGCAGCTTCAGCATGTGCGTGATGTAGCGGCTGCCCTTGATGGCGAAGACGAAGCCGGGCGGGGTCTGCTCGGCCCACATCGCATAGCTGGAGGGCCGCTGCAGGGAGTAGAAGGATCCGTTCAGCTCGAGCGAGTTGAAGGCGCGCGAGGCGTGCTCCAGCTCCCGCCACTGCGCCAGCCCCTTGGGGTAGAAGTGCCCGCGCCACGGTGTGTAGCGCCAGCCCGAGACACCGATCCAGACCTTGCCCGTCATGGAAGCTTTGTGCCACAAGCGGGCGCTGCGCGGTTGGCGCCGCGCTGCCGCGTCTCCCGCGCCCCTGCTCAGTGCAAGGCCGAATGGCTCGTGGCGCCGACCCGCGTCGACCGGGCCCGGGGAAGCGCTGCGTCCGGCTCGGAGGCCACCGGGGGCCGGGTGCGGATCGGGCGGATCGGGTGGATCGGCAGGTTGGCCGCCGCCGGCTCCTGCTCGACCGCTCCCGGCAGCCGGAAGACGGCGACCGCGCGCACCAGTTCCTGTGCCTGCTGCTTGAGCGACTCCGCCGCCGCGGAGGCCTCCTCCACCAGGGCCGCGTTCTGCTGGGTCACGTGGTCCATCTGGCCCACGGCGCGATTGACCTCGTCGAGGCCGCCGGCCTGCGCGCGCGTGGCCGCTGCCATTTCGCCGACGATGTCGTTGGCCCGGTGCACCGAGCTGACGATCTGGCTCATCGTGGTGCCCGCCACGTCCACCAGCCGCGTGCCGTCCTGCACCTGGTGTACGGAGGCATCGATCAGCTGCTTGATCTCCTTGGCCGACGCGGCGCTGCGCTGCGCCAGGATGCGCACCTCCGCGGCGACCACCGCGAAGCCGCGGCCGTGTTCGCCGGCGCGTGCCGCTTCCACGGCTGCATTGAGGGCGAGGATGTTCGTCTGGAAGGCGATGCCGTCGATCACGCCGGTGATGTCCATGATGCGGCGGGAACTGCCGTTGATGGCGTTCATGGTGCTGACGACCTGGGCGATCACCTCGCCGCCCCTGGCCGCCACTTCCGCCGCTTCCGTGGCGACCTCCCGCACGCGTGCGGCGTTCTCCGCGGAGCGCTGCACCGTGGTGGTGAGTTCCTCCATGGACGAAGCGGTCTGCGCGAGGGAACTCGCCTGCTCCTCGGTGCGCTGCGACAGGTCGGTGCTGCCTGCCGCAACTTCGTTGGCCGAGGTCGCCATGGCGGAGGTCCCGCGCCGCACCTCGGCGATCGTGCCGCGCAGCCGCACGACCGTCCCGTCCAGCGCGGACAGCAACTGTCCGAGTTCATCGTGGCTGCGTTCCCGGGGCTCCTGGGTCAGGTCGCCGCGCGCCAGTGCCTCGGCCACCGCCATGGCGGTGCCGACACCGCTCATCACCGAGCGTCCCACCAGCGTGGCCAAGGCGAGGATCACGAGCAAGACGGCGAGCGCACTGGCGGCGGTGAGGTCGCGGAAGCGCCGCGCGCCGGCTTCCAGCGCGCCGGTTTCCCGCGCGACCGCGGCGCGGAAGGCGGGGACCACGGCGTCGAGCGGCTTGACGATCTTCTGCTGCACCACCGGCCACTCGTCCTCCAGCAGGGCCTGCAGCACCTTCGCGTCGTCGGCCTCGTAGGCCTTGCCCAGCGCCTCGGCGAACTGGTGGAAGCGCGGCATCTCGGCATCGATCGCTGCCACCAGGGCAGCCGTCTCCGCGTCGAGCCTTCCCGCGGCCTGCTTGAAATCGCGCCACAGCACGGTGGCCGACTGGGTGGTCTCGCGCAGGTGGTTGCGCGAACCGGGGATGGGCATCTGGTCCAGCAGGACACCGGCAAGGCGGAAGCGGACTTCCTTGAGCTGGGTGCCCAGTTCCTGCAGCTTCGTCAGCGGGGCGAAGCGTTCCCTGTCGATCGCCCGGGCCGTTTCGGCCACGCGCCCGGAGAACGCGATCGACGCTCCCGCCAGGCAAAGCGCCGCCGTCATGCAGACGAGGACGAGGACGTAGAGCTTCTGGCGGATGCTGAGGCGCAGCGCGCGGTACTTCATGGCGTTGCGCGCAAGTTACTGGACGGGCAGGCCCTTGGACTTCCATTCGGGAAAGCCGCCGCGCAGCCACTGCACGCGCTTCCATCCGGCATCGGACGCCACCTTGGACGCCTTGAAACTCTTCCAGCACTCCGGGCCGTTGCAGTAGAAGATGACGGGCGCGTTCTTGTCCTGCGGCAGCTTGGCCAGGTCGAACTGGTCGTCCTTGGGATTGAATGCGACGTCCTTGGCGCTTTTCTCCTTGTACGGCAGGTTCTTTGCACCCTTGATGTGCGCGTCCGCGTACTCGTTGCCCACGCGCGTGTCGATGATCGGGACGCCCCGGTCCACCATCTGCCTGGCCTGTTCCGCGGTGACCACGGTGACACCCGCCAGGGTGGGCGGCACGTCCGCCGCCAGCGCCGGGGCGGCGGAGGTGGCCAGCAGCACGGCGCAGATCCACTGCAGGCCCTGGCGGAAGATGCTGCCGCGGGTGGGGTTCAGATTCATGGGGTCTCCTGCTGTTGTGAAATGCCTGGACTGCTTCGGCGCTCCGGTGGCCGGGGGCGCTTTGCAAAAACCGTGCATCTTCTGGATGTGTCCAGTTGTAAACAAGAGGGTGGATGCGGGGTTGCGCCGGACGGCCGGCGCGAGACGCCAGGCGGTCGGGGGGCAAAAGGATTTCACGCTGGCGCGTGCGTCCGCAGCCACGTCGACGCGGCGGCCGCGCGCGGCCACCGGTTATCATTTCGCGCAACAGACGCCGGCTCCGAGGCCGGCGTCTTCATTCCAAGCAGCGTCAGAGGCGAGGGGCCGTGCGTCTCACATCGATCAAGCTATCCGGGTTCAAGTCGTTCGCCGAACCCACGAACTTCATGTTGCCCGGCCAGCTGGTGGGGGTGGTCGGCCCCAACGGGTGCGGCAAGTCCAACATCATGGACGCGGTGCGCTGGGTGCTGGGCGAATCGAAGGCGAGCGAACTCCGCGGCGAGTCCATGCAGGACGTGATCTTCAACGGCACCAACACCCGCAAGCCGGCCTCGCGCTCGTCCGTCGAACTGATCTTCGACAACGCCGACCACCGCGCCGGCGGCCAGTGGGCGCAGTTCGCCGAGATCGCGGTCAAGCGCGTGCTCACGCGCGACGGCACGTCCAGCTACTACATCAACAACCAGCCGGTGCGCCGGCGCGACGTGCAGGACGTGTTCCTGGGCACCGGCCTGGGCCCGCGCGCTTACGCCATCATCGGCCAGGGCACGATCAGCCGGATCATCGAATCCAAGCCCGAGGAACTGCGCCTGTTCCTCGAGGAAGCCGCAGGCGTTTCCAAGTACAAGGAACGCCGGCGCGAAACCGAGAACCGCCTGCACGACACGCGCGAGAACCTCACGCGGGTCGAGGACATCCTGCGCGAGCTGAACGCCAACCTGGAAAAGCTGGAGAAGCAGGCCGAGGTGGCGGCGCGCTACAACGCGCTGCAGGCGGACGTGACGCTCAAGCAGCACCAGCTCTGGTACCTGAAGCGCGCCGAGGCGGAAGCCGACCAGGTGCGCATCAAGGCCGATGCCGACCAGGCGGTGAACAACCTCGAGTCGCGGGTGGCCGACCTGCGGCGCATCGAAAGCGAACTGGAAACCGTGCGCCAGGCGCACTACGCCGCTGGCGACCAGGTGAACCAGGCCCAGGGTGCGCTGTACGAAGCGAGTGCCGAAGTCGGGCGGCTCGAGGCTGAGATCCGCTTCGTGGTCGAAGGCCGCCAGCGGGTGGAGCAGCGCCTGGTGCAGCTGAAGGAACAGGGCGCCCAGTGGGCGCTGCGCAAGGAAGAAGCGCAAGCGGAGACCGAGAACCTCGCGGGCCTGGCCATGGAAGGCGAGGAAAAGGCGATGTTGCTCGCCGCCCAGGTGGAAGAGCAGGGCATGCAGCTGCCCGACCTGGAAGAAGCCCTGCGCCAGGCGCAGCAGCGCGCCAACGAGCAGCGCGGCGCCGTCGCGCAGGTGCAGCAGCAGATCCAGGTGCTCGCCGCGGACCAGCGCAACATCGAGGAACAGTCGCGGCAATTGAACCAGCGCCGCGAACGCCTGGTCGCGGACCGCAATGCGCTGGCCGCGCCGGACGAACAGCGGCTGGCCAACCTGCAGCAGCAGCTGTCCACCGCGCAGGAGGCGGCGGAGACGGCCGACGCCCGCCTGCATGAACTGCAGGAGCAGGTGCCGCAGCTGGACGAGGAGCGCCGCACGCGCCAGCAGGACGTGAACGCGCAGGGCGCGCGCCAGTCGGACCTGTCGGCGCGCATGGAAGCCCTGAAGGCGCTGCAGGAAAAAGTCCGCACCGACGGCAAGCTGCAGCCCTGGCTGGCCAAGCACGGCCTGGGAGGCATGCAGGCGCTGTGGACCAGGATCCACGTGGAGCAGGGTTGGGAAAGCGCGCTGGAGGCGGCACTGCGCGAGCGGATGAATGCGCTCGAAGTCTCGCGCCTGGACATGGTGCGCGCTTTCGCGAGCGACGCGCCGCCGGCGAAGCTGGCCTTCTACCATGCACCCCAGGCGGCGGCGCCTGAAGCGGCTGGCACGCTGCCGCGGCTGGCCGAGCTGCTGCGCCTGAACGACGCCGGCCAGAAGGCGCTGCTGACCGACTGGCTGCATGGCTGCTACACGGCCTCGTCCCTCGAGGACGCGCTGGCCGCGCGCGAGCGCCTGCAGCCGGGCGAAGCGATCTACGTGAAGTCCGGCCACTGCGTCACCGCGCACAGCGTGAGCTTCTATGCGCAGGACTCCGAGCAGGCCGGCCTGCTGGCGCGCCAGCAGGAGATCGAGAACCTCGAAAAGCAGCTGCGTGCGCAGGCCCTGATCACCGAGGAAGCGCGCACGGCGCTGGTCCGCGCCGAGGCTGCCTACAGCGACGCCTCCCAGCGCCTGACCGCTGCGCGGCGCGAGGCCGGAGAGAGCCGCAGCCGCGCCCACGAACTGCAGGTCGAGACGCTGCGCCTGACGCAGCTGGCGGAACAGACGCGCGCCCGTAGCGAGCAGATCGCCGGCGACCTGGGCGAAGTCGATGCGCTGCTGGAGGAACTGCAGGAGCGCCGCGTCAACGCCGAGGGCCGCTTCGAGGAACTGGACATGCAGCTGGCCGACAGCCAGGAGCGCCATGCCCAGCTGGACGAGCGCGTGATCGAGGCCGAGCGCAAGCTGGCCGAAGCCCGCGAGCAGCACCGCAGCCTGGAGCGCCAGGCGCAGGAAGCCACCTTCTCCCGGCGCGCGCTGGAAGCGCGCAAGGGCGAACTGCAGCGGGCCATCGAGACGGCGACGCAGCAGACCACGTCGATCGCCGCGGAACTGGAACGCGCGCAGGCCGAACTCTCGCGCCTCACGGACGCGGCCGCGCAGGCCGGCCTGCAGACCGCGCTGAACCTGAAGCTCGAACGCGAGCAGGTGCTGGGCGCCAAGCGCAGCGAGTACGACGACCTCACGCTGAAGCTGCGCGCGAGCGACGAACGCCGCCTGCAGCTCGAGCGCGAGCTCGATCCCCTGCGCCAGCGCATCACCGAGTTCCAGCTGAAGGAACAGGCGGCGCGCCTGGGCCTCGAGCAATACACGCAGCTGCTGGCCGATGCGCAGGCGGACCTGGAGGCCGTGGGCAAGTCCATCACCGAAGGCAACGTGCGCCTGCAGGGCATGCAGTCGGAGATCGACCGCATCCACCGCGAGATCAATGCGCTGGGCGCGGTGAACCTGGCGGCGCTGGAGGAACTGAGCACCGCGCGCGAGCGCAAGCAGTTCCTCGATGCGCAGACCAAGGACCTGACCGAGGCGATGACCACGCTGGAAGATGCGATCCGGAAAATCGACGGCGAAACGCGCGAACTCCTGGGCAGCACCTTCCAGACGGTCAACGAGCACTTCGGCCGCATGTTCCCCGAGCTGTTCGGCGGCGGCAACGCGCGGCTGGTGATGACCGGCGAGGAGATCCTCGACTCCGGCGTGCAGGTGATGGCGCAGCCGCCGGGCAAGAAGAACCAGACCATTCATCTGCTGTCCGGCGGCGAAAAGGCGCTGACGGCGATCGCGCTCGTGTTCGCGATCTTCCAGCTCAACCCGGCCCCCTTCTGCCTGCTCGACGAGGTGGACGCGCCGCTGGACGACGCCAACACCGAGCGCTATGCCAAGCTGGTGAGCAGCATGAGCAAGGAGACGCAGTTCCTCTTCATCAGCCACAACAAGATCGCCATGGAGATGGCGGAGCAGCTGATCGGCGTGACGATGCAGGAGCAGGGCGTGTCGCGCATCGTGGCGGTGGACATGGAGTCTGCGGTGTCGATGGCTGAAGCAGCCTGATGAGCGGTTTCACCGTCGGCCTGGCGATCATCGGCGGCCTGGTGCTTGCCGTCCTGGTTGCCTGGAACGCCTGGACAACGCGTCGCAACACCCCGCGGCAGGCGGATGCGCCGACCACGATCCAGGCAACCGTACCGCTGGAAACGGCGGAGCGCTCGGAGCCGGTGTTCGACGATACCCCGTTGGCGCCGTTGCCGCTGCCCGAGAAGAAGCCGGGGCTGGATGCGCTGATCGACGTGCTGGCCGCCGTCGCCGTCGACAACCCGGTGTCCGGCGAAGCAGCGCTGGCCGCCATGCCGCCGACGCGGCGGGTGGGCAGCAAGCCCTTCGCCATCGAAGGCCGCATCGATGGCGGCGCCGAATGGGAAATGCCGCGGCCCGGCCAGCGCTACATCGCGTTCCAGGCCGGCGTCCAGATGGCGAATCGCACCGGGGCGCTGAACGACATCGAGTTTTCCGAGTTCGTGATGAAGACGCAGGCATTCGCCGACGCGGTCAACGGTTCGCCCGAATTTCCCGAGATGCGCCACGAAGTGGCCCGGGCGCGCGAGCTCGACCAGTTCGCCAGCACGCATGACGCGCAACTGAGCTTCACT
>DATAGN010000098.1:0-5404 GCA_036263715.1 Ramlibacter sp. | reverse complement strand
TGCGGGACGGCTGGGCCGCAAGACGGGGCAGGGCTTCTACAGCTACGCGCGTTGAGCGGGCCGAGGGATGTCCTACGACGGGCGGTGCGTGTGTCCGATAAGGCATCTCCTGCTGTGTCACCAAGTAGGGAGGAGCACCCGGCGATCCATGCGCCGGGCCACCCTACAGATACGGAGTCCCTCATGAACAAGCTTTCCACCCGCGCCCTGATCGCCGCCGCTGCCGTCGCCTTTGGCGGGGCTGCCTCTGCCGGCCAGACCTTCAACGTGCCGCTGAACCAGCCTGGCGAAGCCAGCACCATGACCGGCGGTGCACCGAACATGCTGACCCACAACGAGATCTGGGCTCCCATGCCCGCGCCCGTCGTCGTCTACAGCGACGTCGACACCACGGTGCTCGGCGCCGGTCCCGTGATCACCTATCCGGCCCCGGTGGTGACCTACGGCTACAACTACGACTTCCGCGGCTCGGCCAGCAACAACTCGAGCGTGCCGGACCGTGCCGGCGAGCTGAGCACCATCACCAACGGCCAGCCCAACCTGCTGCCCTAAGCGCTTGCTGCAACGATGAGGAAGCCGGCCACGCGCCGGCTTTTTGCGTTGGCTCAGGCGATGCGGCCGAACCAGGCGACCGACAGGCCTGCCGCCGTCACGGCCAGCAGCGCCGCCAGCACGGCCAGCAGCGCGGAGACCTCGGTCTCGCGCGTCTGCACCTGCAGGCGGGAGCCCAGGGTTTCGTAGACGCTGCGCAGCTTCTCCGCCGTGCCGGCGTAGTGGTACTCGCCGCCGGTCATGCGCGCGACCTCACGCAGGGTCGTTTCGTCGAGGCGCAGGTACATGGGCATTCCGTCGACCGTGGTGGCATCGCCATCCACGGTTCCCATTCCCACCGCGTAGATGCGCACGCCGCGATCCGCCGCCATCTTCGCAGCCGCGAGCGTGTCGACGCCGGTCGTGCGCCGCCCGTGCTCAGCAGGATGATGGCCGCGGAGTTGTACGAACCCGGCTGCACCGGCGTGATCTCCTTGGGCGGCGGCTTGGCGCGGTCGTCCAGGCTGCGTCCGCGCGCCTTGCTGCCGAAGGTCATGTCGCCCACGTCGATGCCGTGGTCGGGGAACAGCTCGGACAGGCACACCACGATCGCGTTGCCGACCGCCGTGCCCATCTGCATCTGGAAGCCGTCGATGGCGGCGACCAGCGTCGTGCGGTCCAGCGTCGCCGCCTGCGCCACCTGGCTGCTCCCGGCGAAGGTGACCAGGCCCACCTCGATGTTCTTGGGCAGGTCCTGCAGGAAGCCCTTGGCGGCCTCCTGCGCCGCCTTCAGGCGCGTCGGCTTCACGTCCGTGACGCGCATGCTCAGCGACACATCCATGGCCAGCATGATCGTGGTGCGCGCCCACGGCAGCGGCACGCGCGCGACGGGCCGTGCCGTCGCCAGCAGCATCACGGCACACGCGAGGAAGAGCAGGGCCGGCGGCAGGTGGCGGCGCCAGTTGCGCCCCGCGGAGGCGGCGCGCACGACACCGAGGCTGCTGTAGCGCAGGGCCTCCTTGCGCTTGCGCCGCAACAGCCAGACATACGCCAGCGGCAGGAGGGGCAGCGCCAACAACAGCGCCAGGTACTGGGGCCACAGGAAGAACATCGCGGGCCTATCGTGCCCGGGAAGCGTGGGCTTGGCAATCGCGGCCCACGGCCGCGTTCACTCGATGCGGATGCCCGCGGCCTTCACCACCTGGCCGTAACGCGCCAGGTCGCGCGCCATCTCGTCGCGGAACTGCGCGGCGGTGCCCGGCGTGGGCTCGATGCCCAGCGTGCGCAGCCGCTCGCGCGCGTCCGGATTGTTGAGCACGGCGTTCAGCTCGTTGTTCAGGCGCGTGGCAATCGCCGGCGGCAAGCCGGCGGGCGCGAGCAGGCCGACCCAGGAGTCCACCACGAAGTCGGGCACGCCCGCTTCGGCGAAGGTCGGCACGTCGGGCAGCGAAGAAGAACGCCGGGCGCTGGACACCGCCAGGGCCGTGAGCTTGCCGCTCTTGACGAAGCCATGCGCGCCGGCCACCGCGGTGTACACCAGCGGGATGCTGCCGCCCACGACGTCGGTCAGCGCCTGGCCGCCGCCCTTGTACGGCACGTGCGTGAGGTTGGCACCGGTGCGCATCTTCAGCAGTTCGCCCGCGATGTGCGGCGTGCCGCCGGTGCCCGACGTGCCGAAGGACAAGCCGCCGGCAGTGGTCTTGGACAGGTTGATCACGTCGGCGATCGTCTTCACGGGCGCGCTCGGGTTGGCCACCAGGATCAGCGTCGCGTTGCCGATCTTGCCGATGGAGGTGTAGTCCTTCAGGGTGTCGAACGGCAGCTTGGCGAACACGTGCGGGTTGATCACCATCGTGCCGTCGAAGGCCAGCGCCAGGGTGTAGCCGTCCGCCGGTGCGTCCTTCACCAGCGCCATGCCGATGTTGCCGGACGCGCCCGGCTTGTTGTCGACCACCACCTGCTGGCCCAGGCGCTTGCCGAGGAATTCCGCGATGACCCGCGCGCTGGTGTCGGTCACGCCGCCGGGCGTGAAGGGCACGACCAGGCGAATGGGACGTGCGGGCCAGGCGTCCTGCGCTGCCGCGGGCAGGACAGCGCAGGCGAGCGCGGCGCCGGCCAGGGCCTGCAAGGCCAGCCGGCGGCGGCACGTGTCGATGGAAAAGCGGCTCATGCGGGTCTCCTGGTGCGTGATGCACTCATTCTGGGCGCCGCTGCACGGCAACGGGCTGGTGGAAGCACTGACCTTCGCGTGGCGCGCCTTCGAGCGTGATGCGGTGCTCCTCGTGGCAGGGCACGCCCGCCGGCAGCACCACGCCTTGCTGCGCCGAGCGCGTGAAGATGTGCGCCTCGATCGCCACCCAGTTCGGGTCGTCGAAGGTGCCGCGCGAGATGGCACGGATCTGCGGCGAGCGCTCGAACGTGAGGCTCACCGTCGTGGCGCACGTCGGGCAGGAGTGCAGGTGCACCAGCTTGCCGCTGCCATCGGAGCGATGGTCGTAGGTACGCATCGGAAGACCGGTGATCTCGACCTGCTCGCGCGCGAAGATCGATTCGGCATAGAACGACGAGCCGGTGAAGCGCTGGCAGAAGGTGCAGTGGCACACCATCGTGCGCAGCGGCCGGCCCTGCACCGTGTAGCGGACGCCGCCGCAGAGACAGCCGCCCTGGTGGATTTCCTCGTTCGCCATGGGCCTCCTGGAGTGGCCGCATTCCACCGGCCCCGCGCCGGCTTGTCAACGGTAGTCTCGCTGCATGGACATCGTCGTCACGGAAGCCGAGGGCCTGCGCCTGCTGCAGTTCGGCACGCACTGGTGCCAGGGCGCCATGCGCATCGACGCTCCGGAGCGGCTGGAGCTGGAGTACGCCGTGCGCATGTCCGCGTGGCTGCTGTTCCACGATCCCGACATGCTGGCGGGCCGGCACCTCGTCACGCTGGGGCTCGGCGCCGGCTCGCTGACGCGGTTCGCCCATCGCGTGCTGGGGATGCAGGCGACCGCCGTGGAGATCGATGCGCGCGTGATCGAGGCGTGCCGCACGCACTTCCTGCTGCCGCAGGACGGTGACGGGCTGCGCATCGTGCACGCGGACGCGGCCGCCTGGATCGCGCAGCCCGGCATCGCAGCCGGCATCGACGTGCTGCAGGTCGACGCTTATGACGCGACCGTGGAACGCCCCGCGCTCGACGGCGAAGCCTTCTATGCCGAGTGCCGCGCCGGCCTGCGCGAAGGCGGCACCGTGGCCGTGAACCTGATGGGCGCCGGGCTGGATGTGCGTGCCAGCGTCGCGCGATTGCGGTCCGGGCTGCAGCCGCGCAGCGTGTGGCAGTTCCCGCCGACGGCTTCCGGCAACGTCATCGTCATCGCGCATACCGGCGAGTCGCCGTCCGAAGACGTGCTCGCCGCCCGTGCGCGGGAGATCGAGGCCCGCTGGCAACTTCCCGCGCCCGCCTGGCTGGCGATGGCGCGGCGCACCTTCACGCCGGCAGCATGAAGCGGCCGAAGAACTCCGCCAGTTCGCGATGCGCCGCCAGCGGCAGCACGTGCGCGACGTACTGGTCCGGGCGCACGACGACCAGCGCGCCCTGCGTGCGGTCGATGCCGCGCAGCTCGAAGATGTCCGGCCCGTCCTTGAGATCGGGGCAGAACACCTTCTCGTAGTCGTGCAGGCCGTGGCGGCCTTTGCGCGGCAGCAGCAGCGCCGGCATCGACTCGATCGCCAGCTCGCGATGGCTTTGCTGGAAGATCGCACGCAGGTCGAACACCGCATCGATGTCCTGGCCCGCGGGCGTGTGCCGGCGCACCGGCGACTCCGGCGCTTCCTCGAGGAAGCTGCACAGGGCGCGCAGGCCTGCGTCATCGGCGCCGGCAAATGCATACAGCCGCCAGCGGCCGTCGGCCTTGCCCGCATGTCCCAGCTGCACCGGCTTGGCGTCGGTGATGCGCACCACGGGAGCCGAATGGAAACGCGTGCCGATCAGGAAACCCGTGGCCAGGTGCTGGTGCGTCGCCGCGCCGGTGATCAGTGACGGCGTGTACTGCGTGCCCACGCCCGCGGTGAAGCGGCCGTGCCGCTCGAAGTAGCGCTGGAACTCCTTGGGATCCACGCCTTCGGTGTCGCCGCTGGCCGCCTGCTTGGCGCGGTCGCTGAACATCTTGGCCCACTCGCGGTCGAAGTCGATCAGCTCCTGCGCCACCACCTGGCGTTCGGACGAGTACGTGTCCAGCAGTTGCGGCGCGCATCGGCCGCGCAACACGGCGGCCAGCTTCCAGCCCAGGTTGAAGGTGTCCTGCATCGAGAAGTTCATGCCCTGGCCCGCCTTCGGGCTGTGCGTGTGGCACGCGTCGCCGGCGATGAACACGCGCGGCATGCGCGCCGTGCCCTGCGGCACGTCGTCGTACTTGTCGCAGATGCGCTGGCCGATCTCGTACACCGACCACCAGGGCACCTCCTTCACGTCCAGCGTGTGGGGGTGCAGGATGCGCTGGGCGGTGGCCACCAGGTGTTCCAGCGTGATGCCGCGGTTGGACACCCGTTCCTCCTCGCCGAGCTTGTCCATCTCCACGTACAGGCGCACCAGGTAGCCGCCCTCGCGCGGGATCACGAGCAGGTTGCCCTGCGTCGACTGCACCGCCGACTTGTAGCGGATGTCCGGGAAGTCGGTGACCGCCAGCACGTCCATCACGCCCCAGGCCTGGTTGGCCGAATCGCCCACCAGCTGGCGGCCGATGGACTTGCGCACGCCGCTGCGGGCGCCGTCGCAGCCCACCACGAAGCGGGCCTTGACCGTTTCCACCTGGCCCCCGCCGGCGCCGTCCGTGCGTTCCAGCCGCACGGTCACCGGGTAATCCTTCGCGCCGGCATCGATCGAGAGGTC
>DATAGN010000097.1:0-4602 GCA_036263715.1 Ramlibacter sp. | reverse complement strand
ATCATCAACGGAACCGTGAAGGGTCCGATCGTCGCCCGTGAACACCTGGAGTTGCAGGCCAGGGCCCGCATCGAGGGCGAGGTGCAGTACGCCATCCTGGAGATGCAGCACGGTGCGACCATCTCCGGCCAACTGCGCCCCCTGGCCGGCGCGGCTGCCTCTTCCGGGCACAAGCCCGTGATCAGGCTGTCGGCGAAGACTGCTTGACGTTTCCGGCGGGGGGCTGCGCCCGCGGGCCGCCCCCTCCAGTGCCATGGCGACACCATAATCGCCGGACCCGGCCGCCCTTGGCCGACGTCGGATGCGTCCCATTTCTCCAGCCTCATCCTCAGGTGCCACCCGGATCATTGCCGCGACATGCGTCCTCGGGCTGCTGTACGTCGGGCGCGAGATCCTTGCACCGATCGCCCTGGCCAGCGTACTGAGCCTCGTGCTGGCGCCGCTCAAGCGCAAGCTCGCCAGCGGGGGCATCGGTCAGTCGGCGGGAGCCGCCATCTCCGTCCTGTTCGCCACCGGGTGCATCGCCCTGGCGGGCATCTTCATCACGTCGCAGTTCGTTTCCGTCGCCACGGAGCTTCCGCAGTACAAGGAGGCAGTCCGCGCCAAGCTGCAGCGCGTCATGGACGTCACCATTCGCCCCCTGGAGCGAATCCAGTCGGACATCGCCGGCGTCGTGCCGCATGCCCAGGCTCCAGCCGTTGCCCGCGCGCAGGCGCGATCGGCCCCGGCGACCCGGCCACCGCCGCCGGAAGCGGTGCCGCCGCAGGAAAGCACTGCCGCCCTGGTGTTCTCGTCCTTGTGGGGCCCGCTGTCGCAGGCCGGCATCGTGCTGGTGCTGCTCGTTTTCATCCTCCTGGGCCACGAGACGTTGCGCGAGCGGATGATCCGGCTGGCGGGCGAGGCCGAGGTGGGCCGGACGATGCAGGCCATCGACGATGCAGCGCAAGGGGTCTCCCGCTTCTTTTTCTCGCAGCTGGTCGTGAATGCCACCTTCGGCGTCGTGCTGGGGCTGGCGTTGTGGATGGTCGGCATCCCGCACGCCGCGCTCTGGGGCGCACTGGGTGGCCTCGCCCGGTTCATTCCCTATGTCGGCGCGCTGGCCGCGGGTGCCGCCATCGCGGCTTTCGCGGCGGCGGTCGATCCCGGCTGGTCCCTGATGTTCTGGAGCATCGGGTGCTTCCTCGTGCTGGAGGTGGTGGTCGCCCATTTCGTGGAGCCGCAGGTGTATGGCCAGAGCGCCGGCCTCGCGCCCCTGGGCGTGATCGTCTCGGCGCTGTTCTGGGGTGCCATCTGGGGCCCGCTCGGCCTGCTGCTCTCCACGCCGATGACCCTGTGCCTGGTCGTCGCGGGGCGACACATCCGCGCGCTGGAGCCCATCACCGTCATCTTCGGCGAGACCCCCGGCCTGACGGAGGGCTTGCGCCTGTACCAGCAGGCGCTGTCGGGCGAACCGCAGAACATCATCGCGGCCGCCCGCCGTTATTTGCGTCGAAGCAACTTCGCGCGCTACTGCGACCAAGTCGTCCTGCCGGCGCTGGCCCTGGCGTCCGCAGACGCGCGGCAGGCGCGCATCGGACGCGACCAGCAGGAGCGGGTGCGCCTGGCGATCCGGGAAGCGACGGAGGCGCTCAGTCGAAGCGCCTCCATCGGCGACGCGAGCCGCAGGCGCCGCTCCACGTCGCTGCTGGACGCGGACGTCGGAGCGCACCTGGCGGAAGTGCGTGAAAAGCGGCTGCGCATCTGGCCCGGGCCGCGTTCGGACCTGGATGCATCGCTGGTGATCTGCGTCGGGCTCGGCTCCGAGCGCGACGAGCTGATCGGCAAGTTGCTCGAGCAGTCGCTGCGCGACGAAGGCATCGAGTCGCGCAGCATCTCGGTGGACCTGGGCTCCGAGTACGGCGTGAGCGCCGCGCTGGCTTCGAACGGCCAGGGGGCGTCGGGACTGGTGTCGACCGTGGTCCTCGCCTACCCCCTCGAGGACGACCACGAGTTGTGGCAATCGGTCTCGCTGATGATCCGCGACTCCTACCCCTATGCCATGGTGCTGACCGTGAGGCCGCCGTACGAGGAGGGGCTCGCGGAGGAGGCCCTCGTGCGGGGGCCGGTGGACCTGGTGGTGCGCTCGTTCGCGGAAGTCGTCGCGTTCGTGTTGGCGGGCCGGGCGGCGGCCCGGTAGGTGGGTGGCGGACTACTGCCGGCGTCGACCGAGGGGGGACTAACTGGTCCTGGCCAGTGCGAGCTCCCAAGCGACCTTGGGCTCGGCATAGCGGTGGATCGTGACCTCGCGGCGACTCAGGACACCCCAGTGACTGGACGGGAACAGCCGCGCGAGATCCTCTGCGTTGAAGAAACGCTTGGTCGATGCGTAGCGTGCGTCCTGCTGATACAACCTCGGCTCCAGCTCTCGTCCTTCGCCCGCACCATGAAAGGTGTCGCGAACCGAGTTCACCCGGCAGAGAAGAAGACCCGTCGTCCCCAGGCAGCGTCGGATCTCCGCGACCGCGGCCACGGTCGTCGACCAGTCGAAGTAATGGAGACAGAGGCTGGCGATGACCGCGCCGAAGGTCCCATCAGAAAAGGGGAGCGGTTCGCGCAGGTCATGCAACACCATCTGTGCCGGGGATGCGACTTGCGCGCACAGCCCCAGCGCTTCCTTCGAAATGTCGCTCGCAACCACGCTGAATCCATGCTCCACCAGCCACCGCGTATCGATGCCTGCGTCGCACCCAAGTTCAAGAACCTGTGAATTGCGGGCGGAGGCACGCAGCTGCGGCAACCAGGCATCCAGCCAGGGGTCCGCGTCATAGGGGCTCACGAGCCCACCTTCTCGATCCAGCGACATCACCCGTACTTGGCGTGCCGGTTGGTTCGACCATCACGTCGTGCCCGTTGTACTCGCACACCGTGCGGGGTTGCCAATACCTTCAAAGCTGCCCAGCTTGGACAGGAGGTCGATCGCCTGGTTCATCACGCACCCATCATCAGGAAGGCCGGATGGTGCACCGCGTGACCGCCTCATGCAAGATGGTTGAAGTCGGGAGCGCCGTGAGTCCACCAGACAGGCCCGCGCTCGCCGAGCGCCGCACATCGGCAGGCAGGTGCGGGTTCGCCTTGCGCCAGAGCCTTCCGCGCACGACGAAGTAGCGTCCATCGGGCGTCGTCGGAGAGCCGGCGGCGGTCGTCGCTGGCCTCCCCAGCCTCCAGCAAGCTGGCGATCGCATTGCGGATCTCTTCATCCGCCACGGGCATTGCCGCCATGGTGGCACGCCGCATGCGATATCGGGGCACCCGTGCTCGCGCCGCGGCGCGCAGAATGGCTGCATGCCCCTCACCCGCCGCGCCATCGTCCTTTGCGCCAGCGCCTGGCTCGCGCCTGCGCGGGCCCAGCCCATGTACGAGTCAGCGCCTCGCACCGCCGATGGCATCGGCAAGCGCTACATGGGGCGGGAGATCTCCGGCGTGATGGGGTGGCAAGGCGCTTCGTGGCTCGAGCGGCAGGAACGCGAGCGGGAGGAGGGCGCCGACCTCCTGGTGCGCGAGCTGCGCCTGACGCCGGGCATGGACGTGGCGGATGTGGGGGCCGGCACCGGCTTCTACACCCGGCGCATCGCTGCGCGCGTCGCGCCCGGTGGCATCGTGTACGCGGCGGACGTGCAGCCGCCGATGCTGCGCCTGTTGCAGCAGCAGGCGTCGAAGGCGGGGCTGCAGAACATCCGCCCGGTGCAGTCGTCCGAGCGGGCGACGGGGCTGGCGGCGCAGAGCGTGGACCTCGCGCTGCTGGTGGACGTGTACCACGAGCTGGAGTTCCCGTTCGAGGTGATGCAGGACGTGGTGCGATCGCTGCGCAAGGGCGGCCGCGTGGTCCTGGTGGAGTACCGCGCCGAGGACTCGAAGGTGCCCATCAAGCCGCTGCACAAGATGAGCCAGGCGCAGGTGAAGAAGGAGATGGAGCCGCATGCGGTGGCGCACGAGTCCACCTCGGACGTGCTGCCGTGGCAGCACTTGATGGTGTTTCGAAAGCGGTGAGGTGCCTCGCGCCCCACCGTCACGCCGCAGCGCCCTCCGCGGCCAGGTCGAACTCCGCTCGACGGACTACGCAGTATCCCGTAGATCGAGGCGCCGCTTGAATCCCGGCAACCCCTGACCGACAAGTCCCACCGAAGCATCCAGGATTCTCCTTTTGGATGGGAACGATCGATGGCCAAGAAGCCTCCTGCACGCGATGTGCATCTCAACCTCGCCTTGCAGGGGGGCGGCGCGCACGGTGCCTACACCTGGGGCGTCCTGGATCGGCTGCTGGACGAGGAGCACTTGCACATCGACCGGATCAGCGGGACCAGCGCTGGCGCACTCAACGGCGCCGCGCTTGCGACCGGGCTGGCGCGCGGAGGGCGCCAGGGCGCGAAGGACCACCTTGCCCTGTTGTGGAACAAGGTGGCGCAAGCGGGATCGCTCATGACCTTTCTCATGTTGCCGTTGCGCAAGCCTGGCCTGGGCGTCTGGGACGACGCGATGCCGCTGCTTTCTCCTTACCAGGCCAATCCGCTTGGACACGCTCCCCTGCGCTACATCCTCGAGTCCGTGGTCGACGAGTCATCGCTT
>DATAGN010000096.1:0-2011 GCA_036263715.1 Ramlibacter sp. | reverse complement strand
TCCGCGCGCAGCCCGGTCGAGAGCCTTTTCTACATGCTGGAGGTTGCCAACAACCAGGCCACCCGGCCCGGCGACGCGGCCGTGTACTCCGCCCACTGGGGCGACGCCTATTTCCTCAAGGGCTACGCGCTCGTCGAGTTGCGGCGGCTGCCGGAAGCGGAAGCCGCGCTGCGCGCCGCGATCGCCCTGGCACCGCGCAATTCGCAGTACCTGACCGAACTGGGACAGGTGCAGCTGCGCCAGCGCAACCTGGCGGGCGCCCTCGAGAGTTTCACGGCAGCGGAGGCTGCCGTCGAGTTCTCGCCTCCGCAATCGAAGAACCTCGAACTCGGCCGCGCGCTGCGCGGCCAGGGCTACGTGCAGATCGAGAACCGGCAGCTGGACGCGGCCGAAGCGCTGTACAAGCGGGCGCTGGCGCTGGACGCGGGCGATCGTCACGCCCTGGGGCAGTTGGGGTACATCCAGTCGCTGCGCGGTGGCAGGCCCGGGGCGGGCGCCACTCAGTAGCAGGGGCCTGTTTCGCGAACCTCGACGGTCGCCCATTCGGCTGCCGGGCAGGTGCCGGCGATGGCCAGGGCCTCTTCGTACGTCTTGCACTTCAGCATGAAGAAACCGCCGACCATTTCCTTGGCTTCGGCGAATGGCCCGTCCAGCACCTGCGGCTTGCCGCCCCGCACCCTGACGCGCGCGCCCTTTTGCTGCGGCGCCAGCAGCGACTCGCCGGTGGCCAGCAGGTCCCTGGCACGCAAGGACTTGCCGAAGTCCATCATGCGTTCGTAGACCGCCTCCCCCTCCGCACGGGAACGGGCGCCGCGCTGCGCGGGATCTTCCATGATGAGGAGCATGTAGGGCATGCGCGGGATGATAGAGGCAGCCACGAAATCCGTCATCCCCGTGGAGGCGGGACCCAGGGCATCATGCCCGCAGCCGCGTCAACATCTTCCCGAACACGGCCAGCGCAGCGATGACGTATGCGAGGCCGGCGGGGACCCACATCACCAGGCCACCGAGCTGCTGGTCTTCGACCGGATCGAAACCGAGTGCCGCGGTATGCGGTACGTACGCCGAGTACCAGGGCGTCGGCGCCAGGCTCAGCAACGCACCCAGCGCGCCGGTGTGCAGCATCGTCGTGAAGAGGTAAGCGGCCGAGTGGCCGGCACCGTAGCGGCCGCGCGGGTCGTGGCCGAGCACGGCCCACCAGAAGAACAGCGCCGTGCCGAGGAAGGTGACGTGCTGCAGGATGTGCAGGGCTTCGTTCTCCAGCGCCGCATTGAAGGCGGCCGGGATGTGCCAGCCCCAGAGCGCGAGCGCGTGCAGCGCCCAGGCGACCAGCGGGTCCGTCAGCGTGGACCACACGCCTTGCCAGCCGCGGTGCTGGAAGGCGCGCCCGAGCGACCGGCGCTGTGCCGGGGAAAAAGCCCAGGTCCACGTCGCCAGCGGCCGGCCGATCACCAGCAGCGGTGCGGCGATCACCATCAGCAGTTCGTGCTGCACCATGTGGGCGGAGAACAGGCGTCCGCCCAGGGGGTCGAGCGGCGAGACCAGTGCGACGACCAGCGCCATCCAGCCGCCGGCGAAAGCCCATGCCTGCGACGGAGCGACGCCGCGCCCGACGCCGGCGTTGGCCCAGAGACGCTGGAGTCCCACTGCGTAGCCGAAAGCGGAAAGCGCGAGCAGGACCAGCAGCCAGGCCTCGAAGTTCCAGGTCCACATCGACGGCACCGCCGTGGGCAGTTCCGGCACGTGCGCCCGTGCCGTGGGCACGGCCAGCAGCAGGATCAGAGCAAGTCGCACGGCGACAGCACCCACGCGCCCAGCCACATGCCGACGATCACGAGCGCCGACAGTGCCGCCACGGCGGTCGCCATGGTCGCGAGGAAGCGGCTCGTCCCGCCGCCGGCGGCCTCGTCGCTGTCGTGCGATCCCGGCGCGCCGCGGCGAACGGTGGACTCTCCATAGGCGACGACCGCAAGCACCAGCACGATGGCCAGCGCCGCCGCGGCAGCCAGGT
>DATAGN010000095.1:0-10651 GCA_036263715.1 Ramlibacter sp. | reverse complement strand
CGCGCGGGTCCCCGTCACGGCGGCCGCACACCGCGCAGCGCCTGGCGTGGCGCGGGGTGGCCGGAGGGAGACGAAGACAGGGCCGCCCGAGAGGATCGAGCATGGCGGGCAACGACCCTCACCCCAACCCTCTCCCGCAAGCGGGAGAGGGAGCCTCAAGCAGACAGAACCGGCGGCTTCGGATGCCAGCGCGCCATCGTCAGCGCATCGACATACTGCCCCGCCTTGAGCACGTAGCCGCGATGGCGACCTTCCTCGACGAAACCCATGCTGCGGTACAGGGCGATTGCGCGGTCGTTGTCCGCGTGGACATTCAGCTCCACGCGCAGCACGTTGGCCCAGTCGTCGGCCCACGCCAGCAGGCGCTGCAGCAGCTGGCGGCCGATGCCGCGGCCTTGCCACGCCGGGGCGATCACGATGCCCAGGATCCGCACATGGCTGCGGCGCAGGCCCGGGTGCACGGGGTGCAGGCCGGCCATGCCCACCACCTCGCCGCCGCAGACGGCAACGAGCTTGCACCCCATGGGGTCGTGCTTCTGCAGGTACTCGATGCGTGAGGAGACCGGCACCTCCGGGAGTTGCAGCGTGCCCTCGAAGGCACCGGGGGCGCCGAGCATCGCGGAGACGGCATGCGCGTCCGTCGGCTCGAAGCTGCGGATCTCGATGGTGGAGGCCTGGTGGGCCGGGCTGTCCATGGCGTTCTCCGGGTGGGAGTGGATGGACGCTCCAATCTAGCCTGGCGCGTCGCCGGCGTGAAATGCCGGCAATGCATGAGCCTATTCCGAGATGCGCCGGCCTTCCTGCACCTGGTGCTCGAAATAGCCCTGGAAGCTGATGACGATGCTGGTCATGAGCACGCCCGCGCCCACCATCAGCGACAGCACGATGGCCCAGATCGTCGCCCAGCGGGTCTGACCCGCCGGCGCCTCGAGGTCGGCGCCCGGGTTGAAGCGCGCGTTCCACTCCTCCGGCTTGCGCAGTCCGTAGACGATCGCCGTGAGGCAGCAGCCGGCGAAGGTGAAGCCCAGGACCGGGATCAGCACCCAGCTCAGGCCGTCGTTCTGCCCCAGCGACCACATGCGCAGCACGCCATAGGCGCCCACCAGCGTCGGGATCGGCAGCAGCCAGGCGAGCCAGTCGCCGGCTCCGCGCAGGTAGAAGCGGTGCAGGCCGAACGTTCCGCCCAGGAAGGCGAGCCAGGCCGCCAGGGTCTTGCTCTTCATGTGGCCTTCGGCGGCGTGCGGTTGCCTTCGCCCAGGGACTTCTCCATCAGCACGATGTCGAGCCAGCGCTCGAACTTCCAGCCGCAGGACTCGATGGTGCCCACGTGGCGGAAACCCACCGCGCGGTGCACGCCGATGGAGCGCACGTTGCCCGAGTCGCCGATCACGGCGATCAGCTTGCGAACGCCGGCGGCTTCCGCCTGCCTGGCCAGCTCGGTCAGCAGCTTGTTGCCCAGGCGCTGGCCCGAGGCATCGGGGTGGAGGTAGATGGAATCCTCCGCCGAGAAGCGGTAGGCCGGGCGCGGCTTGAACCACTGGCAGTAGGCAAAGCCGATCACCTTGCCCTCGTTCTCGGCCACCAGGTAGGGCAGGCCCCGGGCGAGCACGTCGGCCCGCCGCGCGGCCATGTCCGCCTCGGTCGGCGGCACGGTTTCGAAGGTGCCGGTGCCGTGGGTCACGTGGTGGGCGTAGATGCCCGTGATGGCCGGCAGATCGGCGTCGGTACTGGCGCGCAGGGTCAGCATGGAGAGAATGGTTATAATCGCGGGCTTTTCGGCGTGTCGCTGGCCGGGTGGCCAAGTCGCGTGTCTCAACGCCGGAAAATCTTTGGGTTCGTGTTCGAACCCGTCATCCACCCGAAGGATAAATCATGGTCGTGATCCGACTCTCCCGTGGCGGTTCCAAGCATCGCCCGTTCTACAACATCGTCGTGGCCGACAAGCGCGTGCGCCGCGACGGCCGCTTCATCGAGCGCCTGGGTTTCTACAACCCGGCTGCCAAGGAAGGCGAAGAGAAGCTGCGCGTGGCGCAGGACCGCGTGAGCTACTGGCGCGGCGTGGGCGCCCAGGCGTCCCCGACCGTGGAGCGCCTCCTCAAGGGCGCGCCCGTCGCCGGCGAAGCGGCCGCCCCGGCAGCCGCAGCCTAAGGCGCGATGGCCGCGCCCGGCCGTCCGGCAGCGCCCGCGCTGCCAGCGGACATCGAGCCCGCGGAGCTACCCGCGGATGCCATCGAGGTCGGGCGCATCGCCGATGCCTGGGGGGTCAAGGGCTGGTTCAAGGTCCTCCCCCACAGCGCCGATCCGCAGGCGCTGTTTTCCTCCACGCGCTGGTACCTGCAACCGTCCGAGCGAGGGCCAAAGGCCTTCACCGGCACGGTGCTGCTGCGCGTGCGCGAATCCAAGGACCATTCCGGCACGCTGGTGGCCCGCGCCGACGGCGTGGACGACCGCAGCGCCGCCGAAGCCCTCAAGGGCTGCCGCATCTTCATCGCCCGTTCCTCCTTCCCCAGCGCGGGTGAGGACGAGTACTACTGGGTCGACCTGCTGGGGCTGGACGTCGTCAACCGCGAAGGCGTGCACCTGGGCAAGGTCAAGGAACTCCTGGCCACCGGTCCGCAGACCGTGCTGGTGGTCGAATACGAGGAAGCCGGCCAGCTGCTCGAACGCATGCTGCCCTTCGTGAACGCCTATGTCGACAAGGTCGACCTGCAGGCCCGCCGCATCGACGTCGACTGGCAGACGGACTACTGAGGCGCCATGCGCTTCGACGTCGTCACCCTGTTTCCCGAGCTGTTCGAGCCCTTCCTGGCCTCGGGCGTGACCCGCCGCGCCTACGAGACGCGCATGGTCGACGTGCGCGTGTGGAACCTGCGCGATTTCGCCGAGGGCAATTACCGGCGCGTGGACGACCGGCCCTTCGGCGGCGGTCCCGGCATGGTTATGCTGGCGGAGCCGCTGGCGCGCTGCATCGCCGCGGTGCGGGGCCAGCGCACGGACGCCGCGCCGGTGGTGCTGTTTTCGCCGGTCGGCGAACGCCTGGACCATGCCGGCGTGGAGCGCTGGTCCGCCAGCCAGGGCGGCATCCTGCTTTGCGGCCGCTACGAGGGCATCGACCAGCGCTTCATCGACACCCACGTGGATGTGCAGCTGAGCCTGGGCGACTTCGTCCTGTCGGGCGGGGAGATCCCGGCGATGGCGCTGCTCGATGCGGTGGCCCGGTTGCAGCCGGGCGTGCTGAACGACGCCGGCAGCCACCAGGAGGACAGCTTCAACCCCGCCCTGGACGGCCTGCTGGACTGCCCGCACTACACCCGCCCCGAGGAGTGGAACGGGCGCAAGGTGCCGGCCGAACTGCTCTCGGGCCACCACGCCAACATCGAGGCGTGGCGGCGCCGGCAGCGGCTGGCGACCACGGCCAGGCACCGTCCGGACCTGCTCGAAGCCGCCCGGGCGGCCGGGCGCCTGACCGGTGCGGACGAGGATTTCCTCGCCGGGCTATAATCTCCGGCTTTCCGATCCTCTGTCCGGCCGCTCCAGCCGCCGTTGCCCCAGGCAACAAGACCCACCAGGTTGCAGCCGCATCGCGGCTGCAGGCGAAGCGAGAGCCTTCAGTGCAGCGCGGACACGATCCCAAGAGGCCGAAATGAACCTGATCCAGACCCTCGAGCAAGAGGAAATCGCCCGCCTGGGCAAGAAGATCCCCGAGTTCGCCCCCGGCGACACCGTGATCGTCTCCGTGAACGTCGTCGAAGGCAGCCGCAAGCGGGCGCAGGCCTACGAGGGCGTCGTGATCGCCAAGCGCAACCGCGGCCTGAACAGCGCCTTCACCGTGCGCAAGATCTCCAGCGGCGAAGGCGTCGAGCGGACCTTCCAGACCTACAGCCCGCTGATCGCCGGCATCGAGGTCAAGCGCCGCGGCGACGTGCGCCGTGCCAAGCTGTACTACCTGCGCGAGCGTTCGGGCAAGTCGGCCCGCATCAAGGAAAAGCTGGCCCACACGCAGAAGGCGGCCGCCGCGGAGTAACGCGAGCGCCTCGTTCGCAACAGCCGCCGCCGGTGCACAGCCCGCGGCGGTTTTTTCTTTCTCCTCCATGCCGATCGATCCGTCCGCCACCCTCCCGCCCGATACGCCGCTGTCGAAGATCCCGAACTTCGACCCGCGGAACGCGCCCGTGGTGGGTGTCGACGCGCACCTGCGCGCCGTCGGCCGCGAGCGCTTGACGCCCACCGCGCTGCGCGCGCGGTTCGCGCATCCGCCGGTGTGGGAGCCCGAACTCTGGTCCGAGCCCCGCTTCACCGACCGCCAGCCGGCGGCGGCCGCGGTGCTGGTGCCCATCGTGATGCGCGAGCGGCCGATGGTGCTGCTGACCGAGCGCACGGCGCACCTGTCCACGCACAAGGGGCAGGTCGCCTTTCCGGGCGGCAAGTGCGACGACACCGATGTCGATGCCGCCGACACCGCGCTGCGGGAAGCGCACGAGGAGATCGGCCTGGCGCGCGATCTCTGCGAGGTGATCGGCACCATGCCGACCTACACCACCGGCACGATGTTCATCATCACGCCCGTCATCGCGCTCGTGCGGCCGGATTACCGGTTGGTGCTGAACGACTTCGAGGTGGCCGACGCCTTCGAGGTGCCGCTGGACTTCCTGATGGATCCCGCCCATCACCGCCGCCATGCCATCACGCTGAGCGGCATGCAGCGCCAGTGGTTCTCGATGCCGTACGACGATGCCGGCAAGGAGCGCTTCATCTGGGGCGCAACGGCGGCGATGCTGCGCAATTTCTATCGCTTCCTGGCGGCGTAGCCTTCGTCATCCCGCGAAGGCGAGCTTCGTCATCCCGCGAAGGCGAGCGAGCTTCGTCATCCCCGCGAAGGCGGGGATCCAGGGCTTTCCTGCCTTCGTGCCTTCCTCCGTCTCCGCGCCGCGCCAGGCGCCGCTCGGTGTGCGCCCGCCGTGACGGGGACCCGCGCTTGCAGCGCGGGCAACCTGGAAGTCCGGCTCCGGCGCCGCCCGCGACATAACTCGCTGCGTATCGTCCCGCGTTCGCGGGCCGATGCTCCGCTCAAACAGATGTCGCGAGCATGAAACGTACGCGCGGCTCGATGCGCGCCCTGCGGTCGCTCTCGTAGCCGCGCTGCGGCGCCGAAACCGAACTTCCAGGCCCCGTCCCGAACGCGGGCGCACACCGCGCGGCACCTGGCGCGGCGCTCGTGCCGCGCGGTGAACGCAAGGCGCCTTGCTCCGCTCCTTCCCCCGCTGGGGGAAGGCTGGGATCGGGGCGCTGCGCGGCACGCTACGGGGCATCGGCGGGGTTCGGCTGCGCGCTCACCCCGCCCTACGAGTAAAGGCGGGGTCCGCGTCGGGTGCGGCTTCGCGCGCTTCCGGACTTATCCAATCCGCCCGGGCGGTCGCGCGTGAGCTCCGTGCGGGTAGCTTGCCTCGCGTGGAGCGCCCCGGTGGTGTTCGAAGACGGTGGCCGGTGTGTGTTCGGCAGGCCGAACACGCACCGGCCGCCGGCACGGCCACCACCTGGCCGCGTCACAGAAGCAAGAGACCAAAGGAGAACAAGAGCCCGCCCGCTATCATCCCGCCCATGTCTTTTTTCGCGATCCTGTTCGCCCTGCTGATCGAGCAGGTGCGTCCATTGGGTCCGCAGAATCCCATCCACTCCGGCCTGCGCGTCTGGGCACGATGGGTCAGCCGCAATTTCGATGCGGGCAAGCCGCAGCATGGCTGGGTCTGCTGGTTCCTCGCGGTGGTCGCGCCCGCGGTGCTGGCCTGGGCGATCCACGGGCTGCTGTTCTACTTCGTCGGCTGGCCGGCGGCGATGGTGTGGAGCGTGATCGTGCTGTACGTCACGCTCGGCTTCCGCCAGTTCAGCCACCACTTCACCCAGATCCGCGACGCCCTGGAAGCCGGCGACGAGGACCGCGCGCGCCAGCTGCTGGCGCAATGGCAGCGCGTGGACGCGAGCGAACTGCCCCGCAGCGAAATCGTGCGGCACGTCGTCGAATACTCGGTGCTGGCCGCGCACCGCCACGTGTTCGGCGTGCTCGCCTGGTTCTCGGTGCTGGCAGCCCTGGGCCTGGGCCCCGCAGGAGCCGTGCTGTACCGCATGGCCGAATTCGTGGGCCGCTACTGGCGCTACCGCAGCCGCATGCAACTGCAGCCGGCCAGCGAGGCACTGCAATCGGCGGCGGCCCGGGCGTGGACGGCGGTGGACTGGCTGCCGGCGCGCATCACCGCCATCGCGTTCGCGGTGGTCGGCAGCTTCGAGGAGGCGATCGACTGCTGGCGCAACTACGCGCAGCGCTTTCCCAACGACAACGACGGCGTGATCCTGGCGGCGACCTCCGGTGCCGTGAACGTGCGCCTCGGCGGCGAGGCGCTCAAGCCGGTGTTCGCGCCGAATGCCTCGCAGGGCTTCCAGGCTGCGGGCGTCAACACCGACGCCGCACCCCTGGGGACCGACAGCACGCCCGGCCGCGAAGCCGAGATCGCGCACCTGCGCAGCATCGTGGGGCTGGTGTGGCGCTCGGTGGTGCTGTGGATGGTGTTGCTGGCCTTGTTGACGCTGGCGCGGCTGCTCGGCTAGTGCAGCCGATCAAGCGGCCGTGCTGACCCGGCTCAACTGCGTCCGCGTCCACCGCACGATGTCCGCGGCGCCCATGGCGCCCGCCTGGCGCGCGATCTCGCGGCCGCCCACGAACAAGGCCAGCGTCGGAATGCTGCGGATGTTCAGGCGTGCGCCCACCCCCGCTGCCTCTTCGGTATTGACCTTCACCACCTGCACGTGCGGCTCCAGCTGCGCCGCAGCCTGTTCGTAGGCCGGCGCCATCATGCGGCACGGGCCGCACCAGGGCGCCCAGAAGTCCACGAGCACCGGCAACTGGCTGCGGGCGATGTGGCGTTCGAAGGCCGCGCTGTCCAGGTTTGCCGGCTGCCCGGTGAACAGCGCCTTGTGGCAGCTGCCGCAATCGGGCGCCTTGCCCAGGTCGGCCGCCTGGACGCGGTTGGTCGTGTGGCAGTGCGGGCAGACGACGTGCAGCAGGCTCATGAGTGTGTGCTCCCCCTCTTCGCTCAAGATGAGGGCGCGCCGCGGCGCTACAAGGGCTAGGAGTCTGCGCGGCAGAAATACGGGCCTGCGTTGGGCCGAGAAGGGGCTGGAGGCTAGGCGCGAAAGCGGGTCAAGCCTGTTCGGCTTGACCCGCTTTTGCAACGACGCATACGGCCCCTTATCGGCCCAACCCTTCGGGCCGCGACCAGAAACGCGCCATGCGTCGTTACGGCCTCCTTGTGTACGGAGAGTACACGGCCTCGGCCGCGCCTAGCCTGGCGCGTTTCTGGTCGCGGCGCAGGCCCGTATTGCTGCCGCGCAGACTCCTAGTAGCGCGGCTGCGAAAGCTCTGCGAACAGCGTGCCGTAGATCCGGTAACGGCTGGGCTCGATGCGGCCCGCGGGGGCGCCAGGCTCCTGCGCCACGGCGGCAATGACGCCGCAGCCCGGCTCATGCAGGTGCGTGCAGTTGTAGAACTTGCAGTGCTCCACATGCGGCCGCAGGTCCGGCATCAGCGCGGCCAGCTGCATCCGGTCGATGTGGTGCAGCCCGAATTCCTGGAAGCCCGGGGAGTCGATCAGCGCCGTCGTTCGCTCGGCGTCCACCCAGTACCAGGTCGTGCTCGTCGTGGTGTGCTTGCCCGAGTTGAGCGCCTGCGAGATCTCGTTGGTGAGGGCCTGCGCCTGCGGCACCAGCAGGTTGATCAGCGTGCTCTTGCCGGCACCCGAAGGTCCGAGCACCAGCGTGGTCTTGCCTCGCATGTGCTGCAGCAGCTCGTCGCGGTCCGGCTCCTTCGACAGGCGCAGCGACAGCGGCAGCACCCCGTACCCCATGTGCTGGTAGGGCAGCAGGCGCCGCCACGCGCGCTCGAAAGGCTCCACCAGGTCCGACTTGTTCAGCGCGATCACGGGCGCGATGCGTTCGGCCTCCGCCGCGATCAGCGCGCGGGCGAGCTGCATCTCGGAGAATTCCGGCTCGGCGGCGATCAGCACCAGCACCTGGTCCAGGTTGGCGGCGAAGGACTTGGTGCGGATCTCGTCCTGCCGGTAGAACAGGTTGCGGCGCTGGTCGACGGAGGCGATCACTCCCTCGTCCCCCGTGTGCTTCCACTGCACCCGGTCACCGACCACGGTCGCGTTCTTCTTGCCCTTGGCGTGGCACAGGATCCGCGTTCCGTCCGGCGATTCCACCAGGCAATGCCGCCCGTGCGCGGCCACCACCAGGCCAGGGTGCGCGGCTTCCTGCTGCGCCACTCAGGCCACCAGCGCGTCGGCGCGCGCCGCGCACTCGAAGTCGGTGTCCGAGATGCCCGGCAGCGAATGCGTGTTGAAGCGTACGACGCAGCGGCCGTAGTGCACCGACAGGTCCGGATGGTGGTCCAACGCGTTGGCGACGAAGGCCAGTGCGTTCACGAAGGAGATGGTCTCGTAGTAGTCGGCGAAGGTGAAGGTCTTCTCGATCGCGACGTCGGCGCCGTCGCCACTGAGCTTCCAGCCGGGGAGTTCGGCCAGGCGCCTGACGATCTCGGTGGGCGTGAGGGCGCGGCGTTTCTCCTGCGACCAGTCCCGCTTCTTCAGCATGGACTTCATGCAGCGGCCCCGAGGCGCGCGAGCCGCTCCGACGCGGGAGGATGCGAGTAGTAGAACTTCACGAACACCGGGTCCGGCGTGAGCGTGGAGGCGTTGTCCTCGTACAGCTTCAGCAGGGCGCTGCCCAGGTCCTTGCCGCTGGTCTGCGTGGCGGCAAACGCATCGGCCTCGAACTCGTGCTTGCGCGAGAACTGCGCCATGAGCGGCGAGATGAAGTAGGTGAAGACCGGAACGGCCAGCATGAACAGCAGCAGCGCCAGCGCGTCGTTCGGCCCCTCCAGGTTCGGCCGCACGCCCAGTCCCGTATAGAACCACGTGCGGCTGGCGAGCCAGCCGATCAGCGCGAACCCGACCAGGCTCATCGCGAACAGCGCCACGATGCGCTTGACGATGTGCTTGTGCTTGAAGTGCCCGAGCTCGTGGGCCAGCACCGCATCGACTTCACCCGGGGACAGCTTGGCCAGCAGCGTGTCGTAGAAGACCACGCGCTTGGCTGCCCCGAAGCCGGTGAAGTAGGCGTTGGCATGCGCGCTGCGCTTGCTGCCGTCCATGACGAACAGGCCCTTGGCGGCGAAGCCGCAACGCTGCATCAGCGCCGTCACGCGCGCCTTGAGCGTTTCGTCTTCCAGCGGCTGGAACTTGTTGAACAGCGGCGCGATGAAGGTGGGATAGATCACCAGCAGCAGCAGGTTGAAGCCGATCCACGCGGCCCAGGCCCACAGCCACCACAGGGAGCCCGCCGCGCCCATGAGCCACAGGATCAGCGCGGCGATCGGCAAGCCGATGACCGCGCCCACCAGCGTCGATTTCAGCAGGTCACCCAGCCACAGCTGCCAGGTGATCTTGTTGAAGCCGAAGCGCTCTTCCACCACGAAGGTGGTGTACAGCGAGAAGGGCAGTTCCAGCAGCGCCCCGATGAGGGCGAAGGCGGCGAGCAGCGCCAATTGCTGGGTCATGCCCGTGCCCAGCCAGTCGACCAGCGTGCGGTTCAGGGCGTCGAGCCCGCCCAGCAGCGTCCACCCCAGCAGCACGGCGGCGCCGAGGGCGGTCTCGAGCAGGCCCACGCGCGACTTGGCCACGGTGTAGTCCGCGGCTTTCTGGTGCGCCGTCAGGGACACGGTGCCGGCAAAGGGGGCGGGCACCACCTCGCGGTGCTGCGCCACGTAGCGCACCTGCCGCGAGGCGAGCCAGAACTTGACGGCAAGCCCGGCGACCAGGAAGGCAGCGAAGGCAAGGGTCAGCGTCGAAGAGGGATCCATCCCTGCATGTTAGGCCATCGGCGACAATGGACCGATGGCAGAGACGACCGCGACGCTGAGCAAGAGCGACCAGAACCTCGTGTGGCTCGACTGTGAGATGACCGGCCTCGATCCCGAGCGGGACCGGATCATCGAGATCGCCGTCGTGGTCACCGGCGCGCAGCTCGAGCCGCGCATCGAAGGCCCGGTGCTGGCCATCCACCAGAGCGATGCGCAGCTGGACCTGATGGACGCCTGGAACAAGGGCACCCACGGCAAGAGCGGCCTCACCGACCGCGTGCGCGCCTCCACCATCACCGAAGCGCAGGCCGAACAGCAGCTGCTGGACTTCATCGCGCAGTACATCCCCAAGCAGTCCAGTCCCATGTGCGGCAACAGCATCGGCCAGGACCGGCGCTTCCTGGTGAAGTACATGCCGAAGCTGGAGGCCTGGTTCCACTACCGCAACCTCGACGTGAGCACGCTCAAGGAGCTGTCGCGCCGCTGGAAGCCGGAGGTGTATGCCAGCTTCAAGAAGAGGCAGCAGCACACGGCGCTGGCCGACGTGCACGAGTCGATCGACGAGCTCGCGCATTACCGGGAGCACTTCCTGAAGCTGTAGGTTTCGCTCTTCTTCACGCACCACCGTGCGGGCCGTGGCGGCGGCCGGTGCGTGTTCGGCCTGCCGAACAAGCATCGGCCGCCGGCACGACCCGGGAGGTCGCTTGAAAATGCCGGCGAGAGAGACGAAGCCAACGCGCA
>DATAGN010000094.1:0-4693 GCA_036263715.1 Ramlibacter sp. | reverse complement strand
TCGCCTTCGACATGGACTCGACGCTGATCAACATCGAATGCGTCGACGAGATCGGCGAAGCGGTCGGCAAGAAGGAAGAAATCGCCGCCATCACCGAGGCGGCCATGCGCGGCGAGATCGCCGACTACAAGGAATCCCTGCGCCGCCGCGTCGCCCTGCTCAAGGGCGTGACCATCGCCGACATGGAGATGGTCTACACCACGCGCCTGCAACTGAACCCCGGCGCCGAGGAACTCGTGCAGGCCTGCAAGGCGGCGGGCATGAAGACGCTGCTGGTCTCCGGCGGCTTCACCTTCTTCACCGACCGCATCCGCGACCGCCTGGGCATCGACTTCACGCGCTCCAACGTGCTGGAGATCCGCTCGGGCGCCAACTGCGGCGAACTCACCGGACGCATGGTCGACCAGCCCTGGGGCGACATCTGCGACGGCGCGGAAAAACGCAAGATGCTGCTGGAGACCTGCGCGCAACTGGGGATCTCGCCGAAGCAGGCCATTGCCGTCGGGGACGGGGCGAACGACCTGCCGATGATGGGAGAAGCGGGCCTGTCCGTGGCGTACCACGCCAAGCCCAAGGTGCGGGAACAGGCGATGGTGGCGATCAATGAAGGTGGGCTGGATCGGCTGCTGGAAGTCGTACGGTAAACGTCGTCCCCTCCCCCAGGCGGCTCTCCACCGAAATCGTCCCGCCATGCGTCTCGACGGCGTTCTTCACGATCGCCAGGCCCAGCCCCGTCCCCTGGATGCTGCCCACATTGCTGGCGCGGTGGAAGGACTCGAACAGGTGCGGCACCTCCTCCGGCGGGATGCCGATGCCCTGGTCTTGCACACGGAACAGCGTCGCGCCCTCGCCGTCGGGCCGCACCTCGAAGCGCACGCGGCCGCCTTGCGGTGAATACTTGATGGCGTTCGACAGCAGGTTGCCGAAGATGTGGCGCAGCAGCTTCTCGTCGTAGAGGCCCGTCGAAACTTCCGGGGCGATGTCGCACGCCAGCTCGGCGCGCCCACCGTGGTCCTGCAGCTTCGCCTCGGCCACCAGCTGCGGACACAAGGCGCGCAGGTCCACCTCCTGGGGCTTGAACTCCAGCATCTGCGCGTCGGCGCGGCCGAGCAGCAGCACGCGATCGAGCATGCGCGACATGCGCTGCACGCCCGCCGCAATGCTCTCCAGCGTCTCGCGCTTCTCGTCCTCCGGCAAGCGGTCGCCGTAATGGCGCAGCAGCTCCTCGGCCGACAGGATCGCCGCCAGCGGCGTGCGGAACTCGTGGCTGGTCATCGCCACGAAACGCGAACGCAGCTCGTTCAGCGCCTTCTGCTGCTCCAGCGCCTCGCGCATCTCCGCCTCGGAGTGCTTGCGCCCGGTGATGTCCAGGAAGGTCCAGATCACCCCGGAATCCGGGTCGTTGGGGCGCACGCAACTGCCCCCCATCTCCACCCAGAACAACTCGCCCGTGCGCCGGCGCAGCTGCAGCTCGCAGGTGTAGCCGTTGGTGGCGATCAGGGAAGATCGCGCCTCCACGCCGAAGCGCTCCCAGGCTTCGCGGTCCGGGTGGATGTAGTCGGACAGGCGCCCGATCAGCTCCTCGCGCGGGTAGCCCAGCATCTGCGCGAACTTCTCGTTCACCCACTCGTGCACGCGCCGCACGGACAACACGATGCCTACCACCGCGTTGTTCAGGATCGCCTCGCGCTCGGACATCGTGTCCTGCAGCTGCTGCTCCAGCAGCTTGCGCCGCGTGACGTCGCGGATCACCCACACGGTGCCCTGCTGCAGGTCGTGGACGTTCACGGCCTTGCCGGAGAGCTGGATCCACAGGGGCGAGCCGTCCATGCGCTGCACGGGGATCTCCGTCTCGTAGACCTCGCCGCGCTGGGCCGCCGCAGCCACCTCGCCGCCGACGTGCAGGTACTGCTCGCGGGTCAGGTAGAACGGCTCCATCGTGGTGACGGGCTGGTCGCCGGCGCCGAACATCTCCAGCATCGTGCGGTTGCCCCAGCGCAGGCGGCCCTTGGGCGTGAGGAAGCAGATGCCCACCATGGAGTTCTCCAGGATGATCTCGCGCTCCTCCAGCACCGTCTTGAGCTTCTTCTCGGAAGCCGAGAGTGCCTCCACCATCGCGTGTTCGGCGGCGATGCGCGCCTGCGCCTGCTCCTGCGCCCGGCGCGCGACGTTGATGCGATCGGCCAGCGCGAACGACAGCAGCACCATCTCCAGCGCCGAGCCGATCAGCAGCACGTTGGAGGTGAATGCATTCGAGGGGACCAGCCCGCCGTTGTGCAGGAACAGGCCGAACACGCCCAGCACCAGCACCGCCCAGGCGGCCAGGTAGTGGCGCGCGCCGCCGTGCCCGCGCCGCAGCGCCAGCACGCCCGAGACCGCCAGTGCCACCACGCTCACCGGCGCCAGCGTCATCAGCAGGCGGCTGGAAATCCAGTACGGCAGCGCGAGGGCAGCCACCAGCGTGACGCCCCACAGCGCGATCAGCACCACCAGCACGCGATCCATGCGGGGCATGCCTTCGCGGCTGCCGAGGAAGCGGCGGGCGAACAGCAGGCCGAACATGCCGGCCACGCTGAAGGCCGCGTGCACCGACACGCCGTTCCACCAGGGCTGCGCCGGCCAGAAGTACTGGTGGCCCAGGCCCGTCAGCGCTGCCTGCCCCACGCCCATGCAGGCGACGAACAGCACGTAGACCAGGTAGGCCGGATCGCGCACCGACACGAACAGCAGCAGGTTGTAGGCCAGCAGTCCGAGCAGCAGGCCGAAGTAGAGGCTCAGGATGGCGTAGCTGGCCTGGTCGTTCTGCCACAGCGCGGTCGGGCGCCACAGGCGCAGCGGCGCCGCCACGACTCCGTCGCTGGTCAGGCGCAGGTACACGGTGGTGGTGCGTCCGCCCGGCAAGGCGACCGGAAGCACATGGTTGCGGTGCGGGACCGGCCGCGCGGCAAAGGGCAGGACGTCGCCGCTCACCTGCCGCTGCCAGCCGCCCTGCGCCGGATGCGGCGCGAACAGTTCCACCTGGTCGAGCGCCGGATAAGCGAGCTCCAGCAGCCAGTGCGGATCGCTTCCCGCCGGGGCGCTGAACTGCACGCGCAGCCACACGGCCGATCGCGTGAGGCCGAAGTTCGCCGAGGGCCCCGCATTGCGCATCGGCCGGAAGCGCGCCTGCTGCTCCGGCTGCAGCACGTCCTGCAAGGTCAGGCGGCGCTCGGCGTCCTCCAGGACCTGCACGTAAGGCGCGAGGTTGTGGAAACCGGCGCCGCCGACCTCCAGCGCGTTGCCCTGGGCCCAGGCGCAGGTCGCCAGCAGCCACAGGAGCGCGCAACGCGCGAGCAGGCTCATCCCGCCTGCACCAGCGGCCGCCCCGCGTCCACGGCGAAGCGCGCCTGCGTGGAGACCTTCGCGTCCGGGCGGGTGACGTCGTCGAGCACGCGCAGCTGCACGTCCAGCCGCGCCGGGCTGAAGTCGGCGATGCCGTAGCCACGCTGCATGCCGTCGGCATGCACGAAGTGCGGGTTGTCGATCCAGCGGTTGCGGATGTGTTCCGGCGCGCTCGCGCGCGAGGTGATGCTGGTGCCGCAGAACTCCACGCCCACGCTGGCGCTGTCGGCGCGCGCGTAGTCCTCCTTGACGTGCCCCACCCAGTTCTCGTGCAGGTCGCCGCCGAACAGCACCGGATTGGGCGCGCGCGTGCTGCGCAGTGCATCCACCAGCCGCTGGCGGGCGGCCGGGTAGCCGTCCCAGCCATCGTTCCAGAGCAGCTGGCCGGGGCCGGGGACGAGGTCGCGCGCGCCGAACAGCGTGCTCTGGGCGAGCACGGTCCATGTGCTGCCGCCTTCGGCCAGGCGCGCGTTCAACCATTGCTCCTGCTGCGCGCCGAGCAGCGTGCGCGACGGGTCGGCGAGCGCGGCGCAGTCCAGCGGATTCACCATGCCGGAGCCGGGCTTGCCGTCGCGGGTGCAGGCCTGCCGGTCGCGGTGCTGGCGCGTGTCCAGCAGCAGCAACTGCGCCAGACGGCCGAAGCGGCGCTCGCCGTGGATGCGCAGGCCAGCGCCCTCCTGCAGGCCCTGCAGCGCGCGCGTGAGCACGTTCGCGCGCACGGGCATGTGTTCGTACCAGGCCTGGTAGGCGGCGGCGCGGCGGCGCGCGAAGTCGGCGGGCGGCGGGCCGGCGTTGCCCGCATGCTCGCCGGCATAGTCGTTCTGCACCTCGTGGTCGTCCCAGGTGAAGAGCCATGGGCAGGCCGCGTGCATGGCCTGCAGGTCGGGGTCGGACTTGTACAGGGCGTAGCGCTCGCGGTACTCCGCCAGGTTGGTCACCCAGCCGCCGGTCACGTTGCGCACGGCACGCGCGGCCCCGGGGTATTCGTAGATGTAGTCGCCCAGGAACAGCACCAGGTCCGGCGCCTCGGCGCGCAGGTGCCGCCATGCGGAGAACCAGCCGTGCTCCCAGCGCTGGCAGGACGCATAGGCGACGCGCAGCCGGGCGACCGCCGCATCCGGCAGGGGCAAGGTGCGCGTGCGCCCCACGGGGCTCGTCGCCGCACCGGCCATGAAGCGATAGAAGTACCACCGGTCCGGCGCGAGGCCCTGTGCTTCCACGTGCACGGAATGCGCGAGCTCCGGCAGGGCCTGCGCCTGCCCGCTGCGGACAAGCCGCGTGAAGCCTTCGTCGTCCGCCACTTCCCAGCGCA
>DATAGN010000093.1:0-1715 GCA_036263715.1 Ramlibacter sp. | reverse complement strand
CCAACCATAGTGATCGTCACCAGCCCAAGGAGGGCAGGTGGGAGCGGCCCGGAAGGGCAGCGACCAGAGCATCAACAACTCGCCGTTCGCGGCACAAGGAGTGCGACTATGGGTTTTCTGATTTGGTTGATCGTTGGGGGTATCGTCGGCTGGCTGGCCAGCCTCGTGATGCGCACTGACGGCCAGCAGGGCATCCTGCTGAACGTGGTGGTCGGTATCGTGGGCGCCTTCCTGGGTGGCTGGCTGATCTCCCCGCTGGTGGGCACCGGCACCATCAACGAAGGCATCAGCATCGGCTCGATCATCGTTTCGCTGATCGGCGCGATCATCCTGCTGGCCATCGTGAACCTGTTCCGCCGCGGCCGCGTCCGCTAAGCGGTTCACAGAACAAACAGTTTTAGCGCGGGCGCGAGCCCGCGCCTGGAGCGCCCACCGGCGCTCCTTTTCTTTTCCCCGCAACGCACTCCTTCCCCCGGCCGGTCGCGCGAGCGCCCGGCCTTTCTTTGCACCGTACGGCTCAGACGCGTGCCCCTACCCGACGGGAGGGACTGCTCCCACGCACCGTGCCGGACAGTGAGGGCCAGCCATAAAGCGCTTCGTCGGCAACATGGCTGCAAGGAGTGAAACATGAACAAAGAGGACTCGCTGCATTTCGCGCAGGAGCGGTTGCGCGACAACAGCCTTTCCTTCCCCCTGAGCCGCGACCTGGGCCTGCGGCAGCGGCCGCGGGTGACCCGCCGCCTGGTGGCGGAGATGGCCAAGGGTGAAGCTCGCACGTTCGAACACGTGAACGAGACCGTGATGATCTGCTGCACGACGGGCAGCCTGTGGATCACGCACGACGGCGACCCGAAGGACGTCTTCCTGTCGGTGGGCCAGAGCTACCGCGCCGAGCGGGACGATGCCATGCACGTGTTCGCCATGCAGGCGTCCCTGCTGGAGATCGAGTTCGAGGACGACGTCATCGAACACTGAGCGGCCGGCGGCCGTTCAGGCGGTGGCGGCGCTCGGCAGCGGCTGGCCGGCGAAAAAGGCGGAAAGGTTGTCCAGCACGCGTTGCGCCATGGCTTCGCGAGTCTGCACCGTCGCGCTCGCGATGTGCGGGACCAGCACCACGTTGTCGAGCCCGAACAGTTCCTGCGGGACATGCGGCTCGCGCTCATAGACGTCGAGCGCGGCGCCGGCGATGCGCTTTTCCTGCAGCGCCCGCACCAGCGCCTGTTCGTCGACCACCGTGCCGCGCGACACGTTCACCAGGTAACCCTTCGTCCCCAGCGCGTCCAGCACTTTGCCGTCGATGAGGTTGCGCGTCTGGGCGCCGCCCGCCGTGATCACGACCAGGAAGTCGCACCAGCGCGCCAGCTCGTGCAACTGCGGCTCGTGCCTGAAAGGCGCGCCTTCCACCGGCCGGCGGCTGTGGTACCGCACCTCCATCTCGAAGCCGCTCGCGCGGCGCGCGATCGTCTTGCCGATGCGGCCGAGACCCACGATGCCCAGTTTCGCGCCGCTCACGCGGCGCCCGAACGGAAATGCCGACGCACCGGTGGCGGACCAGCGGCCCGCGCGCACGAAGCGGTCGGCCTCGGGGATCCGGCGGGCGGCGGCGAGCAGCAAGGCGAAGGCGAGGTCGGCCACGCAGTCGTTCAGCACGTCGGGCGTGTAGCCGACGGGGATGCCGCGGCTGGCCGCTGCCGCGAGGTCCATCTTGTCCAGGC
>DATAGN010000092.1:0-1515 GCA_036263715.1 Ramlibacter sp. | reverse complement strand
CAAGGACATGCTGCTGGCCGTGGGCGACCGCTACGAAGCCGAGATCGCGGCCCGCCGGGCGGCAGACGCGAAGTACCGCTGAAGCGCCGGGCACAAGAAAGAAACCCATGGACGTCCGGACCGGCCTGTTCTACCTCTTCTCCATCGTGCTGCTGCTGGCGGCGTTCCGCGTGATCACCGCGCGCAACCCGGTCTACGCCGCACTGTTCCTGGTGCTGACCTTCTTCCAGGCCGCGGGCATCTGGCTGCTGCTGCGCGCCGAGTTCCTGGCGATCTCGCTCGTGCTGGTGTACGTGGGCGCCGTGATGGTGCTGTTCCTGTTCGTGGTGATGATGCTGGACATCAACGTCGACGCGCTGCGGGCGGGCTTCTGGAAGCACTTCCCGATCGCGGCGACCATCGGCGCTCTGATCGCGCTCGAGATGGCCGCGGTGCTGATGGGCGGCTTCCGCCCGACCGAGGAGCCGCGCACCTTGCCGGCCGCCGCCCAGGCCGCGCAGGCGGGCGTGCAGTACTCCAACACCAAGGAACTGGGCCGGCTGCTCTACACCGAGTACCTGTTCCCGCTGGAGATCGCCGCCGTGATCCTGCTGGTGGGCATCATCGCCGCCATCGCGCTCACGCTGCGCACGCGCAAGGACAGCAAGCACATGGACCCGGCTGCGCAGGTGCGCGTGCGCGCCAGCGACCGCCTGCAGGTCATCCAGATGCCGCCGTCGCGCCCGGCGCAACCCGAGGCCGCCCCGGCCGCCGCCGTGGAGACCAAGGCATGACTTTGACTCTTGGCCACTTCCTGACGCTCGGCGCGATCCTGTTCGCGCTGTCGGTCGTCGGCATCTTCCTGAACCGCCGCAACCTGATCGTGCTGCTGATGGCGATCGAGTTGATGCTGCTGGCGGTCAACATGAACTTCGTGGCGTTCTCCTACTACCTGGGCGACATGCACGGCCAGGTGTTCGTGTTCTTCATCCTCACGGTGGCCGCGGCGGAGTCCGCGATCGGGCTGGCGATCCTGGTGCTGCTGTTCCGGAACAAAGACAACATCAACGTCGAAGAATTGAACGCGCTCAAGGGCTAGACAAGACCCCCGGCGGAGAAGAAACACGATGGCTACAACCCTCAACGCAGCAACGCTGCTCGCCGTGCCGCTGGCGCCCCTGGCCGGCTGCCTGGTGGCCGGCATCCTGGGCACCACCTTCGGCGGCAACGTGATCGGCCGGCGCCTGTCCCACACCGCCACGATCCTCGGCGTGCTGGTGGCCTTCATCCTGTCGGCGATGACGCTCAAGAGCGTGGCCGTCGATGGCGCCCGCTTCAACGAGACCCTCTACGAGTGGATGGTGGTGGGCGGCCTGAAGATGGAGGTCGGCTTCCTGGTCGACGGCCTCACGGCGATGATGATGTGCGTGGTGACCTTCGTGTCGCTGATGGTGCACATCTACACCATCGGCTACATGGAAGAGGACCCGGGCTACAACCGCTTCTTCGCCTACATCTCGCTGTTCACCTTCTCCA
>DATAGN010000091.1:0-6531 GCA_036263715.1 Ramlibacter sp. | reverse complement strand
CTACGTGTACGGCTATGGCACCGGCACGACGGTTGCGGTCGGCGACGCGGGCGGCGACATCTTCGTGATCCAGAACGAGGGCAGCATCGCCTACGGCGGCGAGGGCAACGACTGCGCGGCACGGGCCTCACCAGCTTCGAGCAGCTGCTCGCGCGCACGACGGACCACGGCGGTTTCGCCATCGTCACGGTCGACGCGAACACCGCGCTGTGGCTGATGGGGGTGTCCTCCGGGCAGCTGCACGACTGGAACTTCGCGCTGTCCTGATCCGCCGGTACTTGCGCCATCGCAAGCGCGGGCCGGCGCCGCTTCCTAGAATCGGCGAACGCCGATGGACCACGCCCTGCCCCTGCCCTACCTGCGCGAGACGCTGCTGTTCCTGGCGCTGGTGGGCATCCTGATCCCGCTGCTGCAGCGCCTGCGCGTCAACCAGGTGATCGGCTTCCTGGTCGCCGGCGCCCTGCTCGGCCCGCATGGCGCAGGGCGGCTGGCCGAGACCGTGCCGGCGCTGGCGGGACTGTCGGTCCTGAGCTTCCCGCAAGCCGACGGCGTCCAGGCGCTCGCCGACCTGGGCGTGATCTTCCTGATGTTCCTGATCGGCCTGGAGCTGTCGGTTGCGCGCGTGCTGGCGATGAAGAAGTGGGTGTTCGGCGCGGGCACGCTGCAGGTGCTCCTGAGCGCGCTGGCCATCGGCGCGCTCGCCTACGGCTTCGGCAACAGCCTGGCCGCTTCGGTGGTGCTCGGATTCGTGCTGTCGCTTTCGTCCACGGCGGTGGTCGCGCAGCTGCTGACGCAATCGCGCGCAATGGCCACCCCGCTGGGCCAGGCGAGCTTCTCGGTGCTGATGCTGCAGGACCTGGCGGTGGTGCCGCTGCTCGTGCTGGTGGACCTGCTGGGGCGCAAGTCCGGGATCGGCATCGGCGAGCGCCTGGGGACCACCGCCTTGCTGTCGGTGCTGGTGATCGGCGCAATCGTGGTCCTGGGCCGGCCGCTGATCCGCTGGCTGTTTCGCACGCTCGCGAAGCATCACCAGCCGGAGGTGTTCACCGCCCTCACGCTGCTGGTGGTGCTGGGCATCGGGGGCGCCACGGCGGCAGCAGGGCTGTCGATGCCGCTGGGCGCCCTGCTGGCGGGGCTGCTGCTGGCCGAGACCGAATACCGGCACGAGGTGGAGATCACCATCGAGCCCTTCAAGGGCTTGTTGATGGGCCTCTTCTTCGTCGCCGTGGGCATGGCCATCGACCTGCGCGAGGTGCTGCGGCAGCCGCTGCTGATCATGGCTTCGGTCGCCGGCCTGCTGGTGATCAAGTCCACCGTCGCGGCCGCGGTGCTGCACTATGCCGGGCTGCCGCGCGGCCAGGCCCTGGAAGCAGGCATGCTGCTCGGACAGGGCGGCGAGTTCGCCTTCATCGTGATCGGCGCCGCCACCGTGAACGGAACGCTCGACGCGGCGACGGGGCAGTTCATGTTCCTGGTGGTCAGCCTCAGCCTGCTGGCGACACCACCGTTCGCCCGCCTGGGGCACCGCATCGGCGCCTGGGTGGATGCCACCTTCGCTGCCCCGACGCTGCTGCGCGAGCCCGAGCTCCCCGCGGCGGCCGGCCACGTCGTCATCATCGGCTTCGGCCGCGTGGGCCACATGCTGGCCGACGTGTTCACCGCGCAGCAGGTGCCCTGGCTGGCCGTGGAGCAGGACATGGAACGCGTGAGCGCCTTGCGCGCCCGCGGGTTCCCGGTTTACTACGGCAACGCCGGCAAGCCGGAACTGGTGCGCAAGCTGGAGCTCGCCCAGGCAGCATGCCTGGTGGTGACGATGGACGCGCCGGCCGCGGCGCAACGCGTGGTGCACACGGCGCGCGAGCAGGCGCCGCACCTGCAGATCTTCGCGCGCGCGCACGACGAACGCCACGCGCACGAGCTGCAGGCCGCCGGCGCCACCAAGGTGATTCCCGAGATGCTGGAAGCCGGCCTGCTGCTCGCGGGTGATGCGCTGGCCAGCGTGGGCGTCCAGGCCGCAGAGGTCGATGCCATCCTGGATGCGGAACGGAAGAGTCGCGGGAGGCGGCCTGCTTCCGCGGCGCCGGTCTGACGCTTGCGTGCCGCCCGGACGTCCCCACCTGCTCACGATGGTCCCCCTCTCCGTTCTCGATCTCTCCCCCATCCTCGAAGGCAGCGACGCCGCGCACTCCTTCCGCAACACGCTGGGCCTGGCGCAACACGCGGAGCAGCTCGGTTACCGCCGCTTCTGGCTGGCCGAACACCATGGCATGCCGGGCATCGCGAGTGCCGCGACGGCGGTCCTGATCGGGCACGTGGCCGGCGGCACCCGCAGCATCCGCGTCGGCGCGGGCGGCATCATGCTGCCGAACCACTCGCCGCTGGTGATCGCCGAGCAGTTCGGCACCCTCGAAGCCTTGTACCCGGGGCGCATCGACCTTGGCCTCGGGCGGGCACCGGGCTCGGACCAGGCCACCGCACGGGCGCTGCGCCGCACCTTGAACACCGATCCGGACGCTTTTCCGCGTGACGTGGTGGAGCTGATGGACTTCCTGTCCGACGAGCCGCGGCAGTCGGTGCTGGCGGTGCCGGGCCGGGGCGCGAAGGTGCCGGTGTGGATCCTGGGGTCGAGCCACTTCGGGGCGCAGCTCGCGGCGATGCTGGGGCTGCCCTACGCCTTCGCCTCGCATTTCGCGCCGGCGTCGATGATGCAGGCGATCGAGCTGTACCGATCCAGCTTCCGCCCTTCGGCGCAGCTGGACAAGCCGTACGTGATGCTGGGCTTCAACGTGTTCGCTGCCGACACGGACGATGAAGCAGCGTTGCTCGCGACCTCGATGCAGCAGGCCTTCGTGAACCTGCGCACCGGGCGCCCCGGCCGCCTGCAGCCGCCGGTGCCCGGCTACCTGGAGAGCCTGCCCGAATCCGCACGCACGATGCTCGACGAGGTCCTGGCCTGCACCGCGATCGGTTCCCCGGCCACGGTCCCCGCGCAGATCGCGGCGTTCGTCGACCGGACCGAAGCGGACGAATTGATGATCACGTCGCAGATCTTCGACCACGCAGCGCGGCTGCGGTCGTACGAGATCACCGCGCAGGCGGTGGGAATGAGCAAGTAGGAGCTCCCTTTCCCGCTCCGCGGGAGAGGGAGCTGGGACCGCTATGCGCTCGCCGCCGCGCCCGCCGCCAGCTCGCGCTGGCGTTGCAGCGCCTTCTCGATCATGCCGGCGACCACGACGCCGCGCTCCACGAGGAACTCGCCGACCAGGCCGTGCTCTTCGGGGCGGTAGTCGCGCACGGCGTTCTCGTAGTCCTCGCGCTCCACGCCGCCTTCGACGGCGATGACCTCCGGCAGGCTCGCTTCCACCGGCGCTGCGACCGCGCCCGCCGCCTCGCACAGCATCTGCAATCCCTCGGCGACTTCGCTGTCGCGGGCGATGCGCTGCACGGGGGCGGCGCCGAGATGCCGCGCGATGGCCGCCAGCGCCTCCTCGGGCAGCGGCCCGGCGACCGCCAGCATGGGCTCGCCGGCATCGCTGCGCCCGACGAACAGCGCACGATGCCGGGTCGCTTCCTCCAGCGGCAGCGCGTCGGCATGTTCGCGCACGAGCTCGGGCGTGAGCTGCACGCGCGGCAGGCTCGCCTGGCAGGCGATGGCTTCCGCGAGCGTCTCTTCATCGAGCCAGCCGTTGGACACCAGCACCCGCCCGAGCGGCGCCTGCGTCACGTTCTGCTCGTGCAGGGCCTGCTCCAGGTGCCCGGGCTCCACGGCCTGCCAGGTCTGCAGCAGCTCGCCCAGCCGCTGGCGCGTGCGCCCGAGCGCATCCGCCGTGGGGAAATCGTGCGCCGTCTTGTCCCAGGCCAGCTTCTTGCCGAGGATCACGGACACCACGTACAGGCGCCAGGCGCGCGCCACGGCCATGCAGTTGACGAAGTTGCCCACCGCCATGCGCGGCACCGACATCAGGCCGTGCCGCCAGCCATAGAGCCGCGCGGTGAACCAGGCGCGCTGCGCCCCGCGCAGGGCGAAGAAGGCCGCGTTCACCCACAGCAGGTCGACCCACGCACTGCCCTCGGCGAACAGCGTCGACGGCATGGCCGGCCACCATCCCGCCAGGCCGCCGGCTTGCAGCAGCAGGAACTGCAGCAGCACGACATAGGCGGCGATGCTCATGAACGAGGTGACCACGCCCTTGCGGTCGTGCAGCATCAGGTAGCGCGCGGCCATCGAGCGGCCCCGCCACGGGATCTGGTGCCAGCCCTGCAACCCGATGCCCAGCACCCAGCGCGATTTCTGCCGGTAGGCGGCGCGAAAGCTGTCGGGGAAGTACTCGCGCACCGACAGCGGCGCATGCAGCTCCACCTCCTGCGGGTCGCCGCGCCAGCCCTGCCGCCGCACGCGGTAGGTGACGGGAAAGAGGCCGAAGATCGACTGCATGCCGATCGCCTGCAGCCGCATGCCGACGTCGTAGTCTTCGGTGAGGCTGGCGGTGTTGAAGGGCTCGTCCTGCGTCTCGCCGATCAGCGCCAGCAGGGCGCGGCGCGAGAAGCAGGTACCGACGCCGGCCGAAGGCACCATGCCCGCGAGGCTTTCGCGCACGACCATTTCCTTGCCGTGGCTCTCCGCGAACTCGTCCATGTAGGTGCCGGCCACCCACTCGGTCAGCTTGCGTTCCAGCGATGCCACCGGCAGCTGGATCATGTCCTTGCGCGGCAGCAGGTAGTTGAAGAAGCGCAGCTCCAGCGGATGCAGCACGTCCTCGCTGTCGTGCAGCACCACGCCCGCGAACTCGGTGCCGGTCTTGCGCTCGTGTTCGAAGATCGCGTGCACCACGTGGTTCAGGCAGTCGGCCTTGCAGGTCGGCCCGGGATGCGGAACCTCCACGCGCTGCACCTGCCGGTAACGGCGGCACACGCGCTCGGCTTCGTCGATCGTCTCCTGGTCGTTGCAGTAGGTGCCGATGAAGACGACGTACTGCTGGTAGTCGAGGACCTGCACCAGGTTCTCGACCATCGACGCGATCACGTCGGACTCCTTCCATGCGGGCACCATGATCGCGATGCGCTGCTCCGGCTTGTCGCGCAACTGCTCGGGCGTCAGCGGACGCACCCGGCCGCGCCGCTCCAGCGTGAACCAGCGCAGGATGCGCCGCGTCCAGTACCAGAGGTCGATGAAGAGGTCGTCGAGCGAGGAAAGGAGGATGGCGATCGCAAGCGCGGCGGCAATGGTCTCGAGCGCGGCGTGGAACTGCGCCACGTAGAAGGCTTCCGTCATGCCGCCCTCCCTCTTCCCCTGGGCACGCCCGGCCCGGCAGTCACTGCAGGTTTGTTCATGTTCTTGTCGATGTCGCCGCGACCGATGGGCCAGGGCAGTGGGAATGCAATTTAGGTAAGCATTCGCGTCTGGCTCGACGGCATCGCGCTTGCTGCCTTGTAGGAAGCGTCGCACGCCAATTCGTGGACATGCCCGGATGCGCGCCGGTTGCGCTTGCCGGCGCGGCGCATTTCACGCAAGCCGGAAGCTTTACATGTGTGGCTGTGTCACGGCGGCCCGCGCGCGTCGCATCATGGAGTCCGAGCTCGGGGACGGGCTCAGGATCTCCTCCAGGGGCCACCATGTGTGGCCCCCTTTTTCTTTTGGGCGGGGTGAATCAGGCGCGGCGAATGCACGGCGCCGGCGCGGTCGGACGACGTGGACGCGGCAATGCCCGCCCGTGCGACGGCGTCGCCGGTCGCCCGCCGAAGGGGCGCGTCAGCGCTGGTCGAAGGGGCCGCGGGGGCCGCGGCGCGTGCGGCGCGTGATCGCCTTGACGATCATCGCCACCAGCATCAGCGCCAGCAGGGCGTAGAACGCGGTCCAGAGCAGGGTGGCGGTCATGCGGCTTTCTGCTTGCTCTTGCTGGACTTCTTCTTGGCGGCTTTCTTGGTCGACGCCTTCTTGGTCGTCGCCTGCTCCGCCATCGCCTTGGGCGGCTGGCCGGCCGGCGTGTTGCCCATGCCGGCGCCGGTGCCCTGGCCGCTCTTGCCGGTGGTGGTGTCGTTAGCGCGCGGCTGCTGGCCGGCGGGCACCGCGCTGCCGCTGGTGACGATGCCGGCACCGGTGTTGGTGGAAGCGCCGCCGCCGGTGTTGCCGCTGTTGTTGCCGGATTGCGCGAGCGCGGCGCCGCCGAGCGCAAGGGCGATGGCGGCCGCGAGGGCCTGGATGGTTCGGGTCATGGCTGGTCCTTTGCGTATTCGCTGCAGCTTAGGCGGCGCGGCAGGGACCGCCCGGTCGTCGCACGACGCACGCTGCTGTAGGAGGCGCCATACCTCAGGCCGGGCGCGCCGCCTTGCGGGCGGCGAAGTTCGCGTCGCGGACTTCCTGGATGATGTCGTGCACGTAGCGCAGCTTGCGCAGCGCCCCCGCGGACAGCGCGAACGGGTACGCATCCTCCTGGCCGAGGCTGCGGTTGAGGCTGTTGACCAGCAGCGTGATGGGCACCCACTGCTCCACCAGCGTGTCGAAGTCCGGGTGCAGCGTCGCGAAGGGGTTGG
>DATAGN010000090.1:0-7204 GCA_036263715.1 Ramlibacter sp. | reverse complement strand
TGGAAGCTCTGGATCCCCGCCTCCGCGGGGATGACGAATTAATCGATCGTGATGTTCGCCGCCCGCACCACCTCGGCCCACTTCTGCCGGTTGTTGCGCACGGTCACGCGGAACTGCTCCGGCGTCTCCAGCCGCACCGTGTTGCCGGTGCCCTCGAGCTTGCCGCGCACGTCCGGCTGCTGGAGCACCTGGCGCACGGCGGCGTTCAGCTTGGCGACGACGGCGGCATCCGTACCCTTGGGCGCGAACAGCGCGAACCAGGTCGTGCTCTCGAAGTTCTGCGTGCCCGGGATGCCGCTCTCGGCGATCGTCGGCACCTCCGGGATCGCACCGACGCGCTTCGCCGTCGTCACGCCCAGCAGCCGCACCTTGCCGGCCTTGTACTGCGTCAGCACCGTCTGCACCTGGTTCATGATGCAGCAGGTCTCGCCCTTGAGCACGCCCTGCATCGCCTCCGGCCCGCCCTTGTAGGGCACGTGGACCATGTTCAGCCCCAGCCTGGCATTGAGCTCCGCAAAGGCCATGTGCGTGCCCGTGCCGTTGCCGGTGGACGCGTAGTTGTACTTGCCGGGGTTGGCCTTCACCAGGTCCACGAACTCCTTCATCGTCTTGACGTTCATCACCTCGGGATTGATCGTCAGCACGTTGGACACGTCGATGATCGGCGTGACCGGCACGAAGTCCTGCTCGACGTCGAAGGACAGCTTCTTGTAGAGGGCTGCGTTGCTGCCGTGCGTGGCGGCAGTGCCGAAGACGAGCGTGTAGCCGTCGGGCTTGGCGCGCGACACGTATTCGCTGGCCACGTTGCCGGCGGCGCCCACCCGGTACTCCACCACGATGGGTTGGCCGAGCACCTTGGACAGCGGCTCCTGGATCGTGCGGGCCACCACGTCCACGCCCGAGCCGGCGGGGAAGGTCATGACGAACGTGACCGGATGCTGCGGGAAGTCGGCGGCGCCCTGCGCGTGCAGCGCGGGCGCGAGGCAAAGCGACGCGGCAGCAGCGAGGAAGGCGCGGCGGATGTTGAAGCGGTAGCTCACGGGAACTCCTGGATGACGGATGCCCCATTGTGGCAAGCACCATGGTGTCTTTCCAGCATTTGCTTATGCTGGCGCCTCTGCCAAGAACGAAGGACCCCATGCGCATTCCCGACTGGACGCCCGAGCGCAAGCCGCAGCCGCAGGACCTGGTACAGGCCATCCTGGAGCGGCGCGGCGGCGAACTGCTGAACCTGGACAAGGCGCTCCTGTGGAGCGAACCGCTCGCGCGCGGCTGGAACACCTACCTGAAGAACGTGCGCACCGGCCTGGGTGCCAGCCGCAAGCTGCGCGAGCTCGGCATCTGCACGGTGGCGCTGCTGACCGGCGCGCATTACGAATACCACCATCACGCGCCCGACTACCTGGCCGCCGGCGGCAGGCAGGAGGAGCTGGACGCACTTCAGGCATTCGTGAAGGCCGGCGCCTCCGGCGAGCCGCCGGGCCTGGCCGGGGACGAGGCGCTGGTGGCCCGTTATGCCGCGCAGATGACGCGCGACGTGAAGGTGGAGGACGAGGTCTTCCGCGCGATGCAGGAGCGCTTCGAGACGACCGAGCTCGTGGAGATCACCGCCGCGATCGCGACGTACAACATGGTGGCGAGATTCCTGGTGGCCTTGGGCGTCGCACCGGAAGCCTGACCGTCACACCCGCGCAGTAGGCGGTCCAAGCTTTCGGAGGGAAAAAGCGGCGCACTGCGCCGCTTTGCCTTGGGAGCCCTGGATTCCCGCCTCCGCGGGAATGACCTCATTCCGGCTTGATGTTGTTCTCCTTCACCACCACCGACCAGGTATCGATCTGCTTGTCGATGAACAGGCGCACCGTCTCCGTCGTGCCGCCCACCACCGTCATGCCCTGCCCCACGAGCTTCTGGGCGATCTCGGGGACCTTCAGCGCCTTGTTGATCTCCTCGTTCATGCGCCGCACGATCTCCGGCGGCACCTTGGCCGAGGTGAGCACGCCCCACCACGCCGGCGCGTCGAAGCCGGGATAGCCGCTCTCGGCCACCGTCGGCACGTCGGGCAGGTCCGGCGCGCGCCGGCTGGTCGTCACGGCCAGCGGCCGCAGCCGCTTGCTCTCGATGTGCGGCTTGGTGACGAAGATGGAGGCGATCGAGAGAGGCACGTGCCCCGCCACCGCGTCCTGCATCAGCGGGCCACCGCCCTTGTACGGCACGTGCGTCCACTCCACCGCCGCGTTCTTGCCGAGCAGCGCCATCGCCAGGTGCCCCAGGCTGCCGGAGCCCACGGTGCCAAAGCTCACGTTCTTCTTCGCCTTGGCGGCCGCCACGACATCGCCGAAGGTCTTGTAGTCCGAGCCCGCTGGCGTTGCCAGCACCATGGGCGCGGTGCCCAGCAGGATGACCGGCGCGATGTCCCTGCGCGTGTCGAAAGGCATGTTGGGGATCAGGCTCGGGTTCACGCCGTGCGTGTCGAACACCACCGCGTAGGTGTACCCGTCCGGCGGCGCGGTCACCACGGAGTTGGTGCCGATCACGCCCGAGGCGCCGACGCGGTTCTCCACGATCACGTTCTGCCCCAGCTGCTGCGACAGCTGCGCGGCCAGGATGCGCGCCACCTGGTCGACCGATCCACCCGGCGGGAACACCGCCACCAGCTTCACCGGCTGGCGCTTCGGCCAGTCGCCGACCTGGGCGTGCGCGGGGACGACGGCACAGGCCAGGAGGGCGGCTGCGCAGAGAAGGAAGCGACGCGGATTCATGGAGTCTCCATGATGTAATGACCGGCATGGTACGAGCCAGCCAGCTTCTGCATCCTCAGCGTGAACCCGCAGTGCCGCGCCCGGCAGCCACCGTCCTGCTGCTGCGCGACACGACCGCCGGCATGGAGGTGCTGATGACCCGGCGCTCTGCGAGCGCGAGCTTCGCGCCCGGCGCGTACGTCTTTCCCGGCGGGGCGATCGACGCCGGCGACGCTCAGGCGCACGACGCAGCCGCGCGCCGCCCCACGCAGGACGACCTGCGCCTGACGCAGGCCATCGCCGCCATCCGCGAATGCTTCGAGGAACTCGGGGTGCTGCTGGCGCGCCATCGCGACGGCCGCCCGGCGGATGCACGGGACATCGCCGCACTCGACCGGCACGGCCCCTTTGTCGCGCAATGCCGCGAACGTGGCCTGCTCCTCGGCGCCGACGAAGTGTTCGTGCTGGCGCACTGGATCACCGACCGCGACCTGCCCCGCCGCTTCGACGTGCCCTTCCTCGTGGCCCGCATGCCGCAGGGGCAGGAGCCGGTCGCCGACGAGGCCGAGCAATTCGAGCCGGTGTGGGTGCGCCCCGCCGATGCACTGGCGCGGCACACCGCCGGCCAGTTCTTCATGATCTTCCCGACCATCCGCACGCTGCAGCGGCTGGAGAAGTTCAAGGAGGTCGATGCGGTGCTGGCCGCCTGCGCGTCCGAGCAGCCGCTGTGGACCAGTTGCCCGCGCGCCGGCTACCTGCAAGGCAAGGACGCGCGCTACATGGAACACGAGATGGAATACGGCGAACTCGCGCTCGTGAGTCCCGATGGCCAGCTGGTGCACCACCTCGACTGGCGCACCGACCAACCCGTGGCGCTGCTGAAGAACCTGGTGCGCATGACGGCGCCCAACCCCGGGGTGATGACCGGGCCCGGGACCAATTGCTACATCGTGGGCGACCCGGACACCGGCTACATCGTGATCGATCCGGGCCCGAACGAGCCGGAGCACCAGGAGCGCATCTGGCGCGCCACGAACGGCGACGTGCGCTTCATCGTCTGCACCCATTCGCATGCCGACCACTCGCCGGGGGCGACGCCGCTGCAGGCGCTGTGCAAGGGCAAGCCGCCCATCCTGGGCTTGCCGTCGGCGCCGACCGCCCGTGCAGCGAGCGAGTTCACGCCCGAGCGCGCGCTGGCCGACGGCGAGGTGGTGCGCGTGGGCTCCGGTGCGGCGGCGCACAGCCTGAAGGTGATCCACACGCCGGGTCACGCGGCCAACCACCTGTGCCTGGTGCTGGTGGAAGACGGCCTGCTGTTCTCGGGCGACCACATCCTCAATGGCAGTACGACGGTGGTGGATCCGCCGGACGGGGACATGACCGCATACCTGGACTCGCTGGATCGCCTCACCGCCGCGTGCGACGAACACGGCATCGCGTTCATCCTGCCGGCGCACGGTCACGTGCTCGGCTTCGCGAAGCAGGCGATCGCGGTGCTCAAGTCGCACCGCCTCAAGCGCGAAGCCAAGGTGGTGAATGCGATGCGGGCGCGGCCGGCGGGGACGCTGGAGGACTGGGTGGAACTCGCCTACGACGACGTTCCGCCGCGGATGTGGCCGATGGCCAAACGGTCCTTGCTCGCGCACGTGCAGAGGATCGAGGCGTTGCAGCTGGTGCGGTAAGCGTCGGGGTTCGGCGCTGCGCGCGCTCACCCCGACCTACGAAGCCAACCGGCGCGGCTACGTCCGCGGCTCCAGACCGCGCGGAATAACATGCAGCGCGGTCTCTCCATGAAGAAGGCCGGATTCACTCCGGCCTTCTTCATCACTTCTAGTTGGCCACTCGAAAAACACCGCAGGTGTCTTTCGAGTGAATGAATTTGTGAAGTCCGCCGTACGCCGGATTTTGTGCGTCCGGTTGCCCGGACGTGGCCGCCATTCCTCTGGGCCGGGAGTCACCCCACCGGCTCGATGCTGCCTACCCGCCAGCTCCGCGGGACCACATCATCACTGGCCTATTTGGCATTGCTGCGCGTAGAGATTGCCCGTTTCACCCCCAAGCCTCGCTTTCGCTCGACCCAGGACTCGTCTCTGTTGCTCTGATCCTCGCCTCGCGGCGGACAGGAGTTACCTGCTACGCTGCCCTTTGCAGTCCGGACGTTCCTCCAGTGCGGCCTTTCGGCGATTGCACCAGCGGCGGCCTGGCGGGCTTCACGCAAGCATTATCGTCCTTCGGCAATGTCATCCCCGCGAAGGCGGGGATCCAGGGCTTCCCAAACAAAACTGCCCGCGGTTGCGGGCAGTCCTGGAAGCTCTGGCCCCCCGCCTGCGCGGGGGTGACGGTGAGGGCGCGGGGGTGACGGTGAGGGCGCGGGGGTGACGGTCAGGACGTCTGCAGCGCCGCGATCCGCTCCTCGATGGGCGGGTGCGTCGAGAACAGCTTGCCCACGCCGGACGTGATGCCGGCGGCCTGCAGGCCCTTGGGCAGCTCGCCGGGGACCATGCCGCCCAGGCGCGCCAGCGCGTTGATCATCGGCTGCTTGCGTCCCATCAGCTCTGCGGCGCCGCGGTCAGCGCGGAATTCGCGCTGGCGCGAGAACCAGGCCACGATGATCGCGGCCAGGAAGCCGAAGAGGATGTCCAGCACGATGGTGGTCACCATGTAGCCGATGCCCGGGCCGGACCGCTGTTCGCCGCGACTGAGCCAGCTGTCGACGAAATAGCCGACCACGCGGGAGAGGAACACGACGAAGGTGTTCATCACGCCCTGGATCAGCGTCATGGTCACCATGTCGCCGTTGGCGATGTGCGCGACCTCGTGGCCGATGACGGCTTCGATCTCGTCGCGCGTCATGCCTTGCAGCAGGCCCGTGGACACCGCGACCAGCGCGTTGTTCTTGAACGCACCGGTGGCGAAGGCGTTGGGCTCGCCCTCGAAGATGCCGACCTCGGGCATGCCGATGCCGGCCTTGTCGGCGAAGCCGCGGACGGTCTGCACGATCCAGGCCTGGTCGGGGCCTTCGGTGCCGTCGATCACCTGGACGCCGGAGCTCCACTTGGCGACCGGCTTGGAGATCAGCAGCGAGATGATCGCGCCGCCAAAGCCCATGATCAGCGCGAACCCGAGCAACTGCCCCAGGTTCAGGCCGTTCGCCGTGAGGTACCGGTTGACCCCCAGCAGGCTGGCCACGATGCCCAGCACCACCACCACGGCCAGGTTGGTCAGGACGAACAGAAGAATGCGTTTCATTGCTTGGAAAACTCCGAAGGGTAAACAGTCACCCTCGCGCCAGATGAGGCTGCCAGCCGGGGAAATCAAGAGCGCGAGGCCAGCCCCGCGGACGTCTTTGTTGTGGTGGTTTGTTGCGTCTTGCGTGGACGAAATACGAGGGAGTCATCATAAAAGGAAAAGTTCTCGTTTCCCGCCCACCAGCCGGGCACGCCCAGCACGGGCAAGGGCGTGAACGGCTTGGTCGCCAGGCGCTCGGGCGTGCACTGCGCCGCCAGCCAGCCGTCGGCAGGCGCTCCTGATTCCAGAGCAGCATCGGCGCGCCAGACATGGGCGGTCAGTCCTTTTCGCGGGGCGGCCAGCTGCTCCATGAAGGCATGGCCGAAGACCAGCAGGCGCGCTTGCGCCCACAGCGGCCGCAAGTCCACGAACAGGCGCCGCCACTCGCGCGCCACCAGCGCCTCCCAAAGCGGCTGCGGCGCGGCGAGCAGCGCGCCGTTCTCGTCGAAGACGGTGATCGCGTCGCGCACGGGGCCGCGCCGCGCGGCGATGCCCGCCCGCGCGATCTCCTGCGCCTGGATGCGATTGAGCGCCGCCTTCGCCAGCGGAAAACGCAGCCAGACCAGGCCGTTGAAGAAATCGTGCAGGCCCGGCCGCACCGGGCACTGCCGCGTCGCGAAGATGAATGGCTCGTAGCCAGCGCCGGCGGGCAGTGCGTCCTGCGGGACGAAGGTGACCGGCGCGGCGCCGGCGGCGTTCAGCGCCGCGTGCACCGGCTGGCCAGCCGCGATGCGCCTGGCCAGGCTCTCGCCGGGGTCGCTCCAGGGCGCGAACCAGGGCGCCGTCCAATCCAGCGCCGGCAGCAATCAGGCCTTCCCGCGGCGCACCGGCTTCTCGCGCACCGACACGTGCGAGGTGCCTTCGTCGATCAGCTCGAACAGGTCCGTTGCCGCGAGCAGCTTGGTCAGCGTGGAGTAGCCGTAATTGCGGTGGTCGAACGACGCCTGGTTGCCGATCTGCTGCCGGACCTCGTTGACCCGGGCCCACCCCTCGTCGTCTTCGGCCGCCTGGACCGCATTGCGCAGCAAGGTGACCAGCTTCTTGTCCTGCCGCAACTCGGCGCCGCTGCGGCGCAGGCGCTGCGAGCGCTCCGGCGCATCCTGGTCCGCGTCGCCCTGCGTCTGCAGTTCGTCCAGGAACAGGAAGCGCGAACAGGCGTTGACGAAGGGCTCGGGCGT
>DATAGN010000089.1:0-10077 GCA_036263715.1 Ramlibacter sp. | reverse complement strand
GATATTTACGCGAAAGGCCTCTCAACCTACGAGCTACGCTGGACAAACGCGAAGCTTACGATGGAGCGGATTTCGTGGTCATTGCGACGCCGACCGATTACGACCCGACAACCAACTACTTCAACACTGATTCGGTCGCTTCGGTGATTCAGGATGTAGCCATCATGAATCCCAAGGCGGTCATGATCATCAAGTCCACGGTCCCAGTCGGCTATACGGAAAAAGCCCGAAGAAAGTACGAGACAGCTAACATCATCTTCAGCCCCGAATTCTTGCGGGAGGGAAGAGCGCTTCACGATAACTTGCACCCAAGCCGCATCGTCATCGGCGAGGATTCCCGGCGGGGGCGTCAGTTTGCGGAGCTATTGCAGCGAGCAGCGATAAAGAAGGACATACCAACTCTCTTTACGGGCAGTACAGAGGCGGAGGCGATCAAGCTATTCGCAAACACGTACTTGGCGATGCGCGTTGCCTTCTTCAACGAACTTGACACTTACGCTGCGACGCACCAGCTTGACTCGCGCGAGATCATCGATGGGGTGAGCCTTGATCCTCGAATCGGTGCGCACTACAACAACCCGAGCTTCGGCTACGGCGGCTACTGCCTTCCAAAAGACACAAAGCAGCTCCTGGCAAACTACCACGACGTTCCGCAGACCCTAATCGGCGCAATTGTCGCGGCCAACAGTACGCGCAAGGACTTTGTCGCTGCTGATATCTTAAAGCGCGAGCCGCGCGCAGTGGGCATCTACCGGTTGGTAATGAAGGCAGGCAGCGACAACTTCCGAGCGAGCAGCGTGCAAGGCATCATGAAACGGCTTAAAGCCAAGGGCGTTGAGGTCATCGTGTACGAACCCGCCCTATCAGAAGAACATTTTTTCCACTCGGAAGTTGTGCGCGACCTGGGTGAGTTCAAGGAGCGTGCCGATCTGATTATCGCCAATCGGCTTGCGCCGGAGCTCCTGGACGTCAGAAGCAGGGTCTACACCCGAGACCTGTTCGGCAACGACTAAACGCCCCATCATGCGCAACTACAGTTTCCGCCGGCGCGTTCTGGTCACCGGCGGCGCCGGCTTCCTGGGCTCCCACCTTATCGACCGCCTGCTGCAACGCGGAGACGAGGTCGTGTGCGCCGACAACCTGTTCACGGGCTCGAAGCGCAACGTCGAGCACGTGCTGCAGCACCCCCACTTCGAGTTCCTGCGGCACGACGTCTGCTTCCCGCTTTACTTGGAAGTCGATGCGATCTTCAACCTCGCCTGCCCCGCCAGCCCGATCCACTATCAGCACGACCCCGTCCAGACCACGAAAACAAGCGTGATCGGGGCCATCAACATGCTGGGCCTGGCCAAGCGGCTCCGCGCGCCGATCTTCCAGGCCAGCACGAGCGAGGTCTACGGCGATCCGAGCGTGCACCCGCAGACGGAGGGGTACTGGGGGAACGTGAACCCGATCGGTCCGCGCAGTTGCTACGACGAGGGCAAGCGCTGCGCCGAAACTCTCTTTTATGACTACGAGCGCCAGCACAAGCTGGACGTCCGCGTCGCGCGCATCTTCAACACGTACGGTCCGAGGATGCACCCGAACGATGGCCGCGTTGTCAGCAACTTCATCGTGCAGGCGTTGCGCGGCGAGAACATCACCATCTACGGCGAGGGCCAGCAGACCCGCAGCTTCTGCTATGTCGACGACCTGATCGAAGGCATCCTGCGCCTGATGGACCTGCCCGGCGCCGGCATCGGCCACCGGCCGCTGCCCGGCCCGATCAACCTGGGAAACCCGCACGAGTTCACGATCCGCGAACTGGCCGAAAAGATCCTGGCCCTCACCGGCAGCTCCTCGCGGCTCGTGTTCCGGCCGCTGCCGCAGGATGATCCCATGCAGCGCAAGCCCGACATCAGCCGCGCCCGGGAATACCTGGACGGCTGGCAGCCGGGTATCGCGCTGGAGCAAGGCTTGCAGCGCACCATCGCGTACTTCGACAAGCTCCTGAGCCAGGAATGATCCAGCGGTCATGAAGCGCACCCTCGGCGCCCCAGGCGCCTTCCTGCACCGGCTGGTGCGGTCGCCGTACTGGCGAACCAACACCCCTCTGATCATTGTGCAGATGGGCATGGCGGGCCTCGTCGGCCTGTGCCAGATGTGGGCCCTCGCGACATACCTCCCGCAGGAGGAGCTGGGCTACTGGGGCTACGCCGCAGCCATCGTTGCCATGGCCTCGATCTTCTCGCTGCCCGGCTCCTCCCAGGCGCTCTCCTACGCCGCCGCCCATCAGATGGACGGCGCTTTGCGGCAAACGTTCACCTTGCGACTGAAATGGGGCACGCTGTGCGGCCTGTCCCTGGCACTTCTGGCTGGGTTCCACCACCTGTCCGGCCACCCCACTCTCGCGGCGATGCTCGCAATCGCCGCGGTGTTCGTGCCGGTCCAGCTCGCCGCCGACAGCGCTGACGCCTACCTCGCGGGTCGCGGCGAGTTCCGCATCGCCTTCGTACGCAAGGTGGTCTCGTATGCGGGACTTTCCGCCTTGGTGATCCTGACCGCTGCGTGGTTCCGCGACGTGCTGGTCTGCACGCTCGTGAACTACCTGGCGGGCACGCTCGTGAACCTGGCGTTCATGCACCTCACGCAGCCCCTGCTGCGCAACCACCGGCGTCACGACGGCCTGAACGGCATGAACGTGCGGTTCGGCGGGCTGTCGATGCTCTCTGTCGTTTCGGCAAACCTCGAGCGGCCCGTGCTCGGCGCCCTGGCAGGTTTTCACCAGTTGGCGACTTACCAGGTCGCCCGCACGGCGATGTTCCCGGTCTCGTTCGGCCGCGTCGTGGAGAAGCTCCTCCTAAGCCGCCTGGCCGGACGCAGCGATCGACATCGCGTGCTGCGCGACATCGTCACCGGCGCATCGCTGCTGTTCGTCAGCGGCTGGTTCGTGTATGCAGCCCTGTGCCTGGTGTTCCAGTTCCTGGTCACGCGTTTCCTGCCGAACTACCACGATGCGCTAGCCTTGATGTACGTGCTGCTGCTGCAACTCCCATTCAACTGGGCAGCCAAGCCGATCCAGTCCTGGCTTTACGCAGACCAGCAGCACCACCGGTGCTACTGGTTCCTGTCGTACACCCTACCGGTCTCGCGGCTGCCCTTGCTGCTTGGGGGGGCGCTGCTGGGCGGCGTCGCCGGGGCGGCCTGGGGCTGGGTGCTGTGCGAGGCGCTCTTCTTCTTCGTGGCTATCTTCATGCTCATCGTCGGCCGCCACGCCATCGCGAGGGAGGCGATCAAGTGACCCTCCCGCCGCCCCTTTCCGCTTCCTTTGGTGTCCTACCCTGGCCGCAGGCCCGCGGCGGCCCGCAGGTCAACGTCAGCCGCTTCATCAGCGCAGCTCGCCAGGGACGCTACACACCGCTGCCGCTGGCGCTGACGGGCGAACACCAGCCTTGCCTGCTCAATGTCGGCAGCCCGAAGCAAGACCGCCTGTTCAACGGTAAACGCCGCGTGGCTTACCGGGTGGCCGGCCTGTTCCTGGCCGATCACTTCCAGCGCCTGGGCGAAGTATACGGGGACCGCACCTACCGGCCGGAATACGAAGGCGCAAACGCCCGCATCGCGCGCACGCTGGAGCAGTCCGACTTCGTGATCTACCAGAGCCGGTGGGCCAAAGGCAAGCTCGATACCGCGTACCGGCGGGAAGCGGGCACGTGGCAGATCGTGCCCAATGCGGTTTCGCTCAGCGAGTTCAGTCCGCGCCCACGCACCCAGGTCGAGATCGCACACCGGCCCGCCGTGATCGGCACGGTGGGATCACTCCGCTACCGCCCCCGGCTCGAAACGTTCTTCGACGTCTGCCGCCGCCTATCCGAGCGGCCACGCCTGCTGATCGTGGGCGACGTGGACCAGTGGTGCGCGCAGGCGCTGAAGAAGGCGCAGGCCGATCCCTACTGGGCCGGGGCGATCACGTACGTGCCCTCCGTACCGCCGGACAAGCTGGTGGAGTTCTACAACCGCATGGACTGCCTCCTGCACCCGATCATCGGCGACGCGTGCCCTAACGTGGTCGTTGAGGCGCTGGCGTGCGGCACGCCCGTGGCGTGCGCGGAGGAAGGCGGCACCAGCGAACTGATCGGGCGCGGCGGCATCGCGGTACCGGACGCCACCTCCACCTACAACGACGCGTTCCGCGCCGGCCTCGCCGCCGCGATCGAGCGCATCCTGGCGGAGGCGCCGCGGTTCCGGCTGGAGGCACGCCGCCAGGCGGAGATGAACAACGACATCCGTATCTCGTCGGCCCACTACCTGGAGGCGCTGGGCTTCCCGCCGTACGGGCCGGAGAAGAACTGGAAGCACCGCGGCATCAAGCTCCTGAGCTCGGTGTTCCCGCGCCGCGATGCGCAGGCCGTGCCGGCCCCGGCGCGCCGTCCGCGCATCGCGCTCGTGCTGTGGGACTGGAATCTGGGCGGCATCGCTTCCTGGATGACCCGCATCGCGCGCGCGCTGCCCGAATTCGAGTTCCACTTCATCGCGACCCACCTGGAATCGCACTCGCCGGAGATTGACGAGGTCGGCACCTTCTCGCACCAGCCCGGGTTCGCGGGCATGGTCGCCTACCTGCGCAAGTGGCAGTTCGACATCGTGCAGGCGAGCAACCTGCGCTGGCCGATCGATGCCGCCAAGATCGCAGGAGTCCCGCGCGTCCTCGAGCGGACTGACGGCACGCGCAGTTGCTGCGCCGTGTCCAAGGAGGACATCGACGCCGTGATCGTGTCCGCCGCGGGGACGGCCCCTTTCATCCGCGGCTTCTGGCCGAACAGCCGCCTGCAGGTGATCTACAACTCCGTCGACCTGCGCATCGCCGACGCCGCGACGCCGCTGCGCGTGGCGCCGCCCGGGCGCTTCGCGATCGGGCGCTGTTCGCGCTTCGGCGGCGGGAAACGGCTGGACATCCTGATCGAAGCCACGGCGATCCTGCTCGGGCGCGGACTGCCGGTGCACCTGGTCCTGGCCGGCGAGGACTCCCGCCTGAAGGGAGCCGTGCCGGTCGAGCCGGCGCTGCGCGAGCTGGCGCAGGAGCTCGGGATCGAGGAGCACGTCACCTTCCTCGGCCGGACCACCGAGCCGCTGCGAGTCTTCAAAGGACTGGACGTGGCGCTGTGTTCCAGCAACCCCTACAACGAAGGTATCCCCAACTCGCTGATCGAGCCGATGGCGTGCGGGATCCCGGTGGTCAGCACCGACATCGATCAGGTCGACGAACTCGTCATCGGCGGTGAGAACGGTTTCCTGGTGCCACCCGGCAACGCGCCGCTCTTCGCGGATGCCGTCGAACGCCTGCTGGACCCCGAGCTGCGCGCGCGCATGGGCCGCGCGGCGCGGCACACGATCGAGACGACCTTCTCCTTCGAGAAGGCGGCGCGCGAATACCGCACCGTGTACCGCGAGATGCTGACGGGCAACAAAGAAGTGCTCTCCACCGAGCTGCCCGCGCGCTGAAACGATGAGGCAAGCTTGATGCGCATCTTCCAGATCCTGTCCAGCATGCGGAGAGCCGGCGCCGAGTCGGCTGTCGCTACGCTGTGCACCGCACTCGCCGCGTGCGGGGCCGAATCGCACCTGGTCGTGCTCGGCGGCCGCTTCGAATACGACGAGCAGCTCCGCGGAAGCGACGTCAAGGTGCACCTGCTCCGCCTGTTCCAGGGGGAGGTGCCCTTCTACGACCTGCGTACGCGCAGGGCGATCCGCGCCGGCGTGTCGGCGTTCTTCGCCGAGGTGCAGCCGGAAATTGTGCATTTCCACTTGCAGCACGCCCTAACCTTCAGCGCGCACGCGCTGCGCAACTCGGGTGCCGCGGCCTTCTACACCTTCCACAGCCTCGACCCGATCTTCACGGGCGGCGGCTGCCGCAACCACCTGCGCAAGCAGGCGTTCCGGCGCGCGGTGCGCCTGGGCAACGTGCGCCTGCTAGCGGTCTCGCCGAGCGCCGCGCGGCACTGCGCTGCCGGCATGGGCTTGCCTGCCGACGCGATCAGGGTCCAGCCGAATCCGATTGATCTTGGGCCGTGGCGCGAGCTCGCGGTGTCCACCGACGACGCACAGGCGCCCGACAAGGTCGCCATGGTCGGCACCTTGTATCCCCTGAAACGTGTAGACGTCGGCGTCGAGGCCATCAGGCAGCTGGCAGCCCGCGGGCAGCCGTTCCACCTGGTCGTCATCGGCGCGGGTCCGCAACTCGAGGATCTCCGCGCGAGTGTGTCGGCGATGGGGCTGACGGACCGGGTCCGCTTCCTCGGCAACCGGCTCGACGTGCCGCAGCAACTGCGCGAGTGCGGCGCGCTGTGGCTCCTGAGCGAGCGCGAGGGCATGCCAATGGCGGCGCTCGAAGCGATGGCGCTTGGTGTGCCGGTGATCGCCTCGGACGTGCCCGGCACGAACGACCTGGTGCGCGACGGCGCCAACGGCCTGCTGGTGCCATTTGGCGACGCGCAGGCAGTGGCCGATCGCACGGTGGAACTCTGGGGCAACCCGCACCTGCGCGCCGCGCTGGTGGCGGAAGGTGCGCGCACGGTCGACGCCTGCGACGCCACCCACGTCGCGCGCCAGCACCTGGAGTTCTACCGCAAGGGGCTCCGCAAAGACGAAGTTTATGAAGCCTGAAACGCTCTTCCCCCTGCTCGCCTGCCCATGCTGCAAGGCGACGCTCACCGCTGCGGGTGACCGGCTCGCGTGCCGCAATCCGGGCTGCACCGCGTCGCCGAAGGAGTGGCCGGTAGTCAATGACGTGCCCGTTCTGTTCGACGAGAACCGCAGCATCTTTTCCGTGCAGTCGCTCGCCCTTCCCCCGCGCTTGACGCGCGGGCCGCGCAAGCCCAGCCTGTACCGGCTGGTGCAGCAGGTGACGCCCTCCCTCAGCCGCAATTTCGCCGCCGAGCGCAACGCGGAGCGCGTTGCCGGGATCCTGCGCGGCCTTAGCCGCCGCTCGCGGGTGCTGATCATCGGCTGCGGCGACGGCTCGCCGGCGGCCCGCGTACTCGCCACCGAGTCGTCAATCGACGTAGTGAACGCCGACGTGCGCTGGACGCCCGTGATCGACCTGATCTGCGACGGCCAGGACCTACCGTTCGCCGATGCCCAGTTCGACGCCGTGCTGCTGCAGGGCGTGCTCGAACATGTGCTGCACGCGTCCAAGGTGGTCACGGAGGTGCATCGCGTGCTGGCGCCCGGCGGCCTCATCTACAGCGAGTACCCGTTCCTGCAGCCCACGCACGGGGGGGCCTACGACTTCACCCGCCTTACTTTCACCGGCCACCGTATGCTGTGGCGCGACTTCGAACTGCTGGACGCCGGCGCCTGCTGCGGCCCAGGTATGGCGCTCGCCAACTGCATCCAGCAGTTCGCCCGCTCGCTCATGCCCAACCGCAAGCTGCGTGCGCTGTCCGACCTGGTCACCAACTGGGCGTTCTGGTGGCTGAAGTACTTCGATCGATTCCTGGCCAACTCGCCGGCCGCGCTAGATGGCGCTTCGGCGTTCTACTTCCTGGGCCGCAGGAGCGACACCGCGGCATCGGACCAGGCCGTTCTGGCGTCCTACCGGGGAGCGCAGGCTTGAAACCCTCGTCCGCCCCGCCGCGCGTCGGCTTCATCACCTACGACCTGCAGGAGTTCACGGCCGACTGCCTGGCGCGCATTGCCGAACGCATGCCGGGCCGCCTAAAGGCGTACCCGCTGTTCGACCGCGTCGATGCGGCCACGCTGCCGTTCCAGTTCGAGCCCAGCACAAAGAAGGGCCGGTTCTTCGCGGTGCGGCGCAAGGGCTCGACACCGGAAGGTTTCACTTCGTCCATCAACCTGCGCGCGGCGATCCGCAGCGTGCTGGAAAACGACGTGGTGGTGCTGTTCGGCCTGCAAGGCGCGACCGTTATCGTGGCGGCCACGCTCGCGCGGCTGCTCCGACGCAAAGTGGTTTCGGTCAATCAGACCCTGCCCCTCGAATACGAGGCGCGGCGCCGCTGGTGGGTACGCGGGCTCAAGCAATACGTGCTGGGGCTGTGCCAGTGGCACGTCGTGCAGTCGCCCGCCTCCACCGAGGTCTTGACGCGGATCTACGGCGCCAGTTCGAACCGGCTCGTAATGGCCCCGTTCGAGGGCGGCGCCACCCTGATGAAGGAGCGGATGCAGACGCTGCGGCCGCGCCGCGACGCGCTGCGGCAGGAACACGGCTGGTCCGAAAACATGTGCGTGTTCATCTTCGTCGGCACGCTGCTGCAGTTCAAGGGAACGCGGACCATGATCGAAGCGTTCGCGCGAGCGCGCCATGGCGGCGTTGACGCCCGCCTGCTGCTGGTCGGTCCGGCGGCCGCGCAGCCGAGAGAGCCCTCGCTGGACGACTATCGCCGCATGGCCACGGAACTGCGGGTTGCACAGGATGTGAGCGTGCTCGGGCGCAAGAACCTGGACGAACTGGCGGCGCTGTACGTTGCCTCGGACGTGCTGGTACTGCCTACCAACAAGGACACTTGGGGCAAGGTGATCGCCGAAGCGGCGATGGCCGGCCTGCCCCACATTACCACCAGCGCGTGCGGGGCGATCGGCGCCATCGTGGAGGACAAGCGCACCGGACGCGTAGTGGAACCCGGTAACGTGGACGATCTCGCGCGCGCGATGATCGAGATGTCGGACAAGGAAATCCGGACCCGCTGCGGCCGCGAGGCAGAACGCCTGTGCTTGGACTGGTGCGACCCGGTCAGCGAAGCACTGGGCTACACGCGCGCGATCACGCAAGCCTGGGCCGGAGCAGGGGCAACATGAACAAACTTCAACTGGGTTGCGGCGACCACGCGCCCAAGGGCTGGATCAACACGGACGGTTCTTGGCACGTGCTGCTGGCCAAGGTCCCGGGCATGCACAAGGTGCTGGGCAAGCTCGGCACCTTTTCGGTGAGCACCAGCGGCTGGGCCGGCGACATCCGGCACGTCGACCTGCGCAAGCGCCTGCCGTTCGGCGACGCCCAGTTTGAGGCGATCTACTCGTCGCACGTGCTGGAACACCTGCACCGCGACGAGGCGCTGCGGCTGCTGCAGGAATGCTTCCGATGCACGAAACCGGGCGGCGTGGTGCGCATGGCTGTGCCCAACCTCGCGCGTTACATCGAGGACTACCTGGCCGGCGTGGTCTCCAGGCGCGCGCCAGCCGCGTCGCCTGCTGATTCTTTTATGGAACGCCTGATGATGCGACCGCCCATGGCCCCGCGCCACAAGACGCCGGTCCACGCCTTCTACGAGGTGAAGATGGACTTCAATTCGCACAAGTGGCTGTACGACGAAGCCTCGCTGTGCCAGCTGTTCCGCGACGCCGGCTTCGCCAAGCCGTACCGGTGCGCGGCGCTCGAGAGCGCCTCCCCCCACATGCAGGAGGTGGAGCGGCCGGAGCGCCTGGGCGGCGACCAGACGCTGATCGTCGAGGCGCGGCGGGAAGCGTGATGGTGAAGAAGAAGCTGATATGGGTGGGGCCGGAGTTCACGCCCTACCACGAGTTCTTCCTCGACTGCGTGGCGAAGGATCCGCGGTTCGACCTGCATGTAGAGATGATGGACGGACCGTCCAAAACGCATCCTTTCAAGCTGGGCGCCAAGAAACCGTATTCCTGGCGCATCGGCAGTCATCTCGAGCCGGGAGCAGCTTCGGTCATCGAACGGGTGCTATCCGAGTCCGAAGCCGCCGTCGTCGTCGCGTCATACGTGCACCCCACCCTGCTGAAGGTGATGCGGGCACTGGCCCAACACGGGCGTTCGTACATTTACTTCACCGACACGCCCTTGCCGAACTGCGAACGCTGGCAAGGCGACGCCATGGAGAAGCGCTCCCTGCCAAGACGCATCGGCCGCAGGCTTCTGCTGCGGTGGATATTCGCGCATGCCCGATCCGTATTCGCCACCGGGAAGGTAGGCGTCGAGGCGGTGGTGAAACTCGGATGTCCGGTCGAGAAGGCGGTCGTCTTCCCGTTCTTCGTGCCGCTTCCGGACTACGATGCGGCGGCGAAGCAGGGGCCGACGGTGCGGTTTGCCAGCGTAGGCCAGCTGATCGAGCGCAAGGG
>DATAGN010000088.1:0-1800 GCA_036263715.1 Ramlibacter sp. | reverse complement strand
CAGGCCCTTGGCCAGCGGCATCACGTCGGGCACGATGCCGGCCCACTGGTGCGCGAACCACTTGCCGGTGCTGCCCATTCCGCACTGCACCTCGTCGATCATCATCAGCCAGTTGCGCTGGTCGCACAGCTCGCGCACCTTCTGCAGGTAGTCGATGCGCATCGCGTTGATGCCGCCTTCGCCCTGGATCGTCTCGAAGAACACGGCCACGACGTTCTTGTTGCCGTCCGTGGCGCGGCGCAATGCGTCGATGTCGTTCATCGGCACGCGGATGAAGCCCTCCACCAGCGGTCCGAAGCCTTGCTGCACCTTTTCGTTGCCGGTGGCCGAGAGCGTGGCGATGCTGCGGCCGTGGAAGGCGCGCTCATAGACGACGATCTCGGGGCGCTGGATGCCGCGGTCGTGGCCGAAGCGGCGGGCCAGCTTGAGCGCGCCTTCGTTGGCCTCCAGGCCGGTGGAGCCGAAGAACACGTTCGTCATTCCCGACAGCTGCACCAGCTTGGCCGCCAGCTTTTCCTGGTTGGGCACGTGGTAGTAGTTGCTGCTGTGGATGATCTTGGCCAGCTGGTCCTGCAGGGCAGGAACCAGCTTGGGGTGGTTGTGGCCGAGCGTGTTGACGGCGATGCCCGCGAGCGCGTCGAGGTAGCGCTTGCCGTTCACGTCCCACACGTAGCAGCCGTCGCCGCGCTCCAGCGCGATCGGCAGGCGGCCGTAGGTGTTCATGGTGTGGGGCGATGCTGCCTCGATCTGGGCCATGTCCGGAGCTTCCTCGTTGCACAAATGAAAGCGGCTCGACGTGCGGGATGCCCGGCGGTCCGGGTGCCAACAGGTGAGCCGTTGGAGCACGATTGTAGGCACACGCGTTGCATGCCTTGGTTGAGAATTCGGCATCACTGCGATGCTTCGCGCCAGCGCGCCCACAGGCCCGCGGTGCCCGATGGCAGCCTCAACTCTTATATAAGATAGAATACTTGTGCGCCGCAGCAGCGGCCTGAGCGCACCTCCGCCCGCCTGCCACGATGGTCTCCCCCCCAGCCAAGGAAGTGTTCATCCAGGGTGTCACCCGGGATGGGCGCACGTTCCGCCCGAGCGATTGGGCGGAGCGGCTTGCGGGCGTGATGAGTTCCTTCCGCCCGGGCGGCGCGCAGCCGGGCAGCCACCTGAGCTACTCGCCCTGGTGCGTGCCGACGATGATCGAGGGCGTCAAGTGCGTCATCGTCAACCGCGACCTGCGCGACCACGAGCCGATGGCCTGGGACTTCGTCCTGAACTTCGCCAAGGACAACGACCTGAAGGTGAGCGAAGGCAAGTTCGAGAAATAGGAGTGCCGTCAGTGGCGTTCTTTGCTTTGGTGCCTTTCTCCACCGCCGCGCCGCGCCAGGCGCCGCGCGGTGCATGCCCGCCGTGACGGGGACCCGCGCGCTTTGCGCGCGGGCGACCTGGAAGTCCGGCTCCGGCGCCGCCCGCGACTTAACTCACTGCGCGCCGGTCCGCGCGCGGACCGGCGCTCCGTTCAAACAGAAGTCGCGAGCATGAAACGTACGCGTGGCTCGATACGCTGCGCTCCCGTAGCCACGCTGCGGCGCCGAAGCCGGACTTCCAGGCCCCGTCCCGAACGCGGGCCCGCACCGCGCAGCGCCTGGCACGGCGCTCGTGCCGCTCGACGATGAACGCCGTCCCGCCTCGTGAACTCCCTCTCCCGCCTGCGGGAGAGGGCGCGAGGACCGTGGGCCAAGGTCCACGCTTAACTGCGAGTGGCACTACCGCAACCGCGGCAGCGGCAGAGTCCGGTGCGCGACG
>DATAGN010000087.1:0-3352 GCA_036263715.1 Ramlibacter sp. | reverse complement strand
CGGGCGGCAGGTTGGCGGGACCGGCGAACCCGATCCATCCGGACCAGTCGTAACCCGGCACGGTTTCGGCGATGGTCGGCACGCCCGGCATCAGCACCGTGCGCTTGGCCATCGAAGTGCCCAGCAGGTTCAGCTTGCCGGCCCTGGCGTGCGGGATTGCGATGGTGCCGTCGAAGAAGCCCATCTCGATCTTGCCGGAGAGCAGGTCGGGCACCGCTCCGCTGCTTCCCCTGTAGGGCACGTGCACGATATGCAGGCCCAGTTGCTTCTTAAGCAGTTCCATGAAGACGTGGTGCGGCGAACCGATGCCTGATGACGCGTAGCTGTACTTGCCGGGATGCTTCTTCACCGCGGCAATCCATTCGCGCATGTTCCTCGCGGGGAACGAAGGATGCACGACCAGGAAGAAATTGGTCGCGCCCAGCCGCGCGATTGGCGTCAGGTCCTTCAGCGGGTCGATCCCGGGCTTGGCCACCAGTTGCGGCGCCATGCTCATCGTGGTCACCGTCGGTAGCAGCAGCGTGTAGCCGTCGGGCGGCGCGGCCGCGACGATCTTCGCCGCGAGCAGCGTGCTCGCGCCCGCCCTGTTGTCGATGATCACGGGCTGCTTCAACGCATCCTGCAGCTTCTCGCCAATGGAGCGGCCCAGTACGTCGATGAGCGAGCCGGCGGGGAACGGCACCACCAGCTTGATCGGCTGGGACGGATAGTTGGTCTGTGCGATGGCGGGGCCGAGGGCCGACAGCGTCAGCGTCAGCGCGCCCAGCCAGCGGGGCAGGTGTCGCAAGCTTGTCTCCTTCAGATGCGTCGAGCGTAATCTATACCGACGCCGCCGGCGTGACCATGCTGGGCATGGCGCCGCACCTCGAAGGCTCGCCAAGGCAGAGCCTCACTGGATCGCGAGATCGGCCGTCGAGAGCTGCGCCTTGGACACGCCCGCGAGCCACACGACCGTGTGCTCGTCGATGCGGATCAGCGCGTCGCCGTTGAAATCGTAGCTGTCGCTGGCAGCCGCCGCCAGTCCCGCGGGGCCGCCCCCGATGACCACCACGTCATACTCGCCGAAGACGGGCAGGTGGCGGGCGGGCGAGAAGCATTGCTTGCGGAGACATCGGCGGACATTCCTCGCCAGGAAAAAAAAGAGGCCTTGATCTCTCAAGGCCTCTTGCTGTTGGTAGGCCCTCTCAGGACCTCCTGGACTACGTCCTGGCGGAGCAGGAGGGATTCGAACCCTCGATACGGTGAAACCGTATACCGGATTTCGAGTCCGGCGCATTCGACCACTCTGCCACCGCTCCTGAATTCGGTTCGCGTGGTGCGAAGCCGGCCATTTTAGCACCGGCTTCGTACCCGCTCCCGACAGGCGCTTACATGCGCGGTTCGCCGCGCTCGTTCACCACGATGGTGGTGCCGCGCGGAGGCGCACTCATCTGCACCGTGTGCGGCGTGCCGCGGAAGTTGTAGGTCACCTCGTAGTGCGAAGGCGTGCCCTGCACGTTCTCGCAGCGTTGCACGTCCTGCGTCGCCACGGCGCCCGCGTTGTTGCGGCCGCCCAGGTTGTTGCCAACCACCGCGCCACCGACCGCGCCGGCGACCGTCGCCGCATCGCGCCCGCTGCCGCCGCCGACCTGGTGGCCCAGGATGCCGCCGACCACCGCGCCGAGGATCGCGCCGCCGGGGCTGACGCCCGCGTTGGCGCTGGCCACCGGCACCGCCTGGCGCTCGACCCAGCAACGCTGCGTGCCCGCACCCATGATGGCGCGCACGTCGCGGATCGGCACTTCCTGCACGCGCTCGCTGGCGCGGCGGCGGTACGCGTAGTCGTCGTTGGTCGCCGCAGCCTGCGGCTCCAGGTCGTAGCGGCGGCCTTCGCGCGCCGGACGGATGGAGGCGATTTCCCACTGCAGGCCGGTGCCACGCAGGTCGGGGTAGTCACCGCGACGCAGCACGGCGCAGCGGCCTTCGAAGCGCGGACGCTCGCACACTTCCCAGCGGCCGCGTTCGACGACGGCCGATTGCGCGGTGTTGCCGAGTGCACGGCGCTCGACGTTGCGCGTTTCAGCGTTCACGACCACGGAACGGCCGCGGAAACCTTCACCCTCGTACAGCACGACCTGGGCCATGGCCTGCGAGCCGAGGACCAGGGCGGAGGCAGCGAGGGTCGCCTTGATGATGAATTTGGACATGGAGACTCCTTTGACGATCAGCAGGCCGAAGACCTGCGAACCTGCATGGTCGTCAAGGGTGCCCAGCGGCCTTGTAGGCCACTGCCGCTGAGGCGTGTGGGCGGATGGGCTGAGCAACTGCGCCAGCAGGGCCCCAGGCGCTGCCTTCGCCCGCAGAATGGGACACCCAGCAACCCCAGCCGTTACGCGATGGACTTTCCGCTCCTGTTCGGCATCGCCCTCGCCGGCGCGCTCGCCTCGCCGATCGGAGGGGCGCTGGCGCTGCCGCGCAAGCCCACGTCCCTGTCGCTCTCGCTCGCCGTCGGTTTCGCCGCGGGAGCACTGCTGGGTGCGTTCGCCTTCGAGATGCTGCCCAAGGCGGTGGAGATCGCCTCCTTGCCGCGCGCGCTGGTGGGCTTCTCCCTGGGGTTCGCGTTTCTCTACGTGCTCGACCTCTTCGTGCACCGCGGCGCCAGCTCGGGCGAGAAGGCGGACCAGCGCGACTGGGTGCGCAGCGTGCAGCGCCGCAGGAAGCAGCGCGGCGACGAGGTCACCGTGCTGGCCGGCGGAACCAGCGCCGAGGAGCTCATCGAAGGTCTGACGATCGGCGTCAGCGCTGCCACCGATGGATCGCTCGGTCTCATCGTCGGCCTGGCCATCGTCATCGACAACGTGAGCGAAGGCCTCAGCATCGGCCAGCTGGTGCGCGAGCGCGGCGAACACGGCGCTGCAAAGCGCATCCTGGGCTGGACCGGGCTGATCGGCGTGGCCCTGTTCGTCTCGGCCATGGCCGGCTTCTTCCTCCTGCGCAACCTGCCGCAGGAGACGCTCGGCGTGCTGCTCGCCGCTGGCGCCGGCGCGATGTTCTACCTGACCATGACCCAGCTGGTGCCGGAGGCGGAGAGCCACCAGTTCCAGCAATCTTCGGCGGTGGCCGCCGGCGCCGGGCTGCTGGTGATCTTCACGCTGTCGAATCTCGCCCGCTAGGCGGCGAGCCGCTCGACGCCGCCCATGTACGGCCGCAGCGCCTCGGGCACCGTGACGCTGCCATCCGCGTTCTGGTAGTTCTCCAGCACCGCGACCAGCGTGCGCCCCACGGCCAGCCCCGAGCCGTTGAGGGTGTGCAGCAGTTCGTTCTTGCCTTGCGCGTTCTTGAAGCGCGCCTGCAGGCGCCGCGCCTGGAAGGC
>DATAGN010000086.1:0-3458 GCA_036263715.1 Ramlibacter sp. | reverse complement strand
AGCGCGGGTCCCCGTCACGGCGGGCGCGCACCGCGCAGCGCCTGGCGTGGCGCGTTCCACGCAGACGGGAGGAAGCCTTGAATCCCGCCCTGCGCGGGGATGACGGGACTCAAGGCTCCACTCCCCCATGCGGCAGCACCGTCGCCGCATGCCGGCGCGCCCGCACCGTCCGCCAGATCCGCGGCAGCGCGAGCACCGCGACGATCACGATGATCAGGAACAGCGACATCGGCCGTTCGAAGAACACGCGCGCACTGCCCTCGCCGATCGACACCGCATTGCGCAACTGCGCTTCCGCCAGCGGGCCCAGGATCATGCCGACGACCACGGGCGCGGTCGGGAAGTCGAAGCGGCGCATCAGCAGGCCCACCAGCCCGATCCCCCACAGCAGCACGAGGTCGAAGGCGCTCTGGCGCATGCCGTACGCACCCACCGTGGCGAAGATCAGGATGCCGGCATAGAGCTGCGGCTTCGGGATCTTGAGCAACTGCACCCACAGCTTCACCAGCGGCAGGTTCAGCACGAGCAGCATCACGTTGCCGATGTACAGCGAGGCGATCAGCGCCCACACCAGCGCCGCGGACGTGGTGAAAAGCTGCGGCCCCGGCTGGATGCCGTAGTTCTGGAAGGCGCCCAGCAGGATCGCGGTGGTGTTCGACGTCGGGATGCCCAGCGTCAGCAGCGGGATCAGCGCCGTCGTGACGGTGGCGTTGTTCGCCGCTTCCGGCCCGGCCACGCCCTCGATTGCGCCGGTGGTGCCGAACTCCTCCTTCTCCGCACCCTTGGCCAGCTTCTTCTCCACCGCGTAGCTCAGGAAGGTCGGGATCTCCGTGCCGCCTGCCGGGATGCAGCCGAACGGCGCGCCGATGAAGGTGGCACGGATCCACGCCGGGATCGACCGCGCCCAGTCCCGCCTGGACATGTACACGCGGCTCATCTTGTTCTGCGTCTCGACGACGCGGCCCTCGAACAGCGCGAAGTGCAGCACCTCGGCGACGGCGAACAGGCCAACCGCCACCAGCACGATCTCCACGCCATCGAGCAGCTCCGGGACGCCACCCGTGTAGCGGGCCTGACCCGAGATCTGGTCCATGCCGACCAGCCCGATGGCCAGGCCGAGGAACAGCGAGGTCATGCCGCGCAGGGTGCTCTGTCCCAGCACGGCGCTCACGGTCGTGAACGCCAGCACCATCAGCAGGAAGTACTCGGGCGGCCCGAGCTTCACCGCGAACTCCGCGACCGAAGGCGCGAACAAGGTGACGATCACGGTCGCGATCGTGCCGGCGATGAAGGACCCGATGGCGGCCGTCGCGAGGGCCTGGCCGGCGCGGCCGCTCTTGGCCATCTTGTTGCCTTCCATGGCCGTGACCATGCTCGCCGTCTCCCCTGGCGTGTTCAGCAGGATGGACGCGGTGGAGCCGCCGTACATGGCGCCGTAGTAGATGCCGGCGAAGAAGATCATCGACGCGGTGATGTCCACCTTGCCGGTGATCGGCAGCAGCATCGCCACCGCCACGGCGGGGCCGATGCCGGGCAGCACGCCGACCGCCGTGCCCAGCACGCAACCGACGAAGGCCCACAGCAGGTTGATCGGGCTGATCGCGGTAGCGAAGCCCTGGAGCAAGGCGTTGAAGATGTCCATGTCAGATCCAGCCCGTGCGCGTCAGGCCGGGGAGGTTGATGGCCAGGAACTTGGTGAAGATCCAGAAGATCGGCGCGGCGATCGCCGCGCCGGTCACCAGGTCCGCCACCAGCGTGCCGCCGCCGATGCGCTCGCCGCGCGCGCGCCGCAGCCCCTGCACGGCAAGCAGGTAACACAGCATGCAACTGAGGATGAAGCCGATCTTCGTGATCAGCGCCGCATTGGCGAGCAGGCCGGCCGACACCCACACGAGACCCGGCCACCAGCCGCGCTCGCTGCCCGAGGCTTCCTCGCGATCGCGGAATCCGCCCGTGAGCGCCTCGCGCAGGATCAGCACGCCGCACACGGTGAGCACCGCTGCCACCACCCACGGCAGGAAGTTGGGCCCCACGCCGCCATAGCCCGCCTCGCCCGGGATGCGCAAGGCGCCGAAGGCCAGGCCCAGCCCGGTGAGGATCACGATCCCGCCCACCACGGCCTGTGGCGTGCGCTCGGAAGTTGCTTGCGTCATGGTTCCGCCCTCCAGCGGCAGCACACCCGAAAACGAAAAACGCCCGGCGAGCCGGGCGCAACTGCTGATGGCAGCGCTGTCAGACCATCCCGGCCTTGACCATGGTCGCACGCAACAGCGCGAATTCGTCGTCGACGAACTTGTCGAAGGCGGGTCCCGTCAGCACGGCCGGCGTCCACGCGTTCTTCTCCATGGCTTCCTGCCAGGACCTGGTCTTCAGCGCGGCCAGCACCATGTCCGTCAGCGCCTTGCGCTGTTCGGCGCTGATGCCCGGGGCGCCGTACACGCCGCGCCAGTTGCCCAGCTCCACGTTCCAGCCCTGCTCCTTGAGCGTGGGCACGTTGATGCCCTTCAGGCGCTGCGGCGAGGTGACGGCGATCGCGCGCATCTTGCCCGTGTTGATGTACTCGGCGAACTCGCTGTAGCCGGAGCCGCCCACGGTGACGTTGCCGCCCAGGATGGCCGCGGTGGCCTCGCCGCCCCCACGGAAGGCCACGTAGTTGATCTTGGCCGGGTCGACGCCCGCCGCGCGCGCCAGCATGGCCGCCGCGATGTGCTCGGTGGAGCCGCGCGAGCCGCCGCCCCACTTGACGCTGCCGGGATCCTTCTTCAGCTGCTCGATCACGTCGGCCATGGTCTTCAGGGGCGAGTTCGCCGGCAGCACGTACACGTTGTACTCGCTGGTGATGCGCGCGATCGGCGTGGCCTGCGACAGGTTCACCGGCGGCTTGCCGGTGATGATGCCGCCCAGCATCACCGCGCCCATCACCATCAGCGCGTTCGGGTCGCCCTTGCTGCCGCTGACGAACTGCGCCAGGCCCAGCGCGCCGGCGGCGCCGCCCTTGTTCTCGTACGTCACGTTGTCGGCGGCCTTGGCCTCGATCAGTGCCTTCCCCAGCGCGCGGCCGGTGGTGTCCCAGCCGCCGCCGGGGTTGGCGGGGATCATCATCTTCAGGGTGGGCGCGGCGCGAGCCGTCAGCGGCAGCGAGCCGGCGGCGGCCAGGGCGGCCAGGGTCTTCAGGAATTCGTCGCGGCGCATGGCGCTGTCTCCGGTTGGTTTCTGGACTCCGCGATGCTCCCCCCCGCGGCTGTCATTCGGCTGTCCGGCTCACTAGGGAAAGTGCTAGTGTGACCGTTGATTTATGGTCGAGGACATGAAGTTGCTGCTAGTCGAGGACGACGCCGCGATGCAGACTGCCCTGAAGCGGACGCTGCAGAACCGCGGCATGGACGTCGAACTCTGCAGCGACGGGCGCTCCGCGCTCGCGCGCTGGAAGGCGGCTCCGCCGGACGTCGTGCTGCTCG
>DATAGN010000085.1:0-3413 GCA_036263715.1 Ramlibacter sp. | reverse complement strand
CGTCGCGCACCTCGGCGACGCCCTGGCGGACCTTCTCGGGGGTCAGCAGGTTCAGGCGCCCAAGCTGGTCGTCGGGGCCGAAGTCGCCCCAGTTCGAGCCGGGTGGGCGCTGGGACCAGCGGGGGTTCGAAGGGGTCATGTGCGTCCTGGAAGAGATACCGGGTAGTATGTTTCGCGCAGCCCGCCGGCGTCAATGCGGCCCCGCCGCGCGCAAGGGGCGCTAGGATGAAGCGATCGCGATCCAAACCGCCCGAGGCATGCGCATCATCCAGAAAGCCGGCGATCCGCCGACGTGGGAGTTCAACGAAGTGTCGGAGGAGGAGCGCTCCCGCGTGACCGCCTTCGTCGAGCAGTGGCATGGCACGGTCGTGAATCCCTGGGAACCTTTCCTGATCTCGTTCGCGCAGCCCGCCGCGGTCGAGGCCTTCCAGAGGGAATTCGGCAGCTCGTTGGAACGGCCGTGACCGCGCCGCTCAGCGCTCCGCGATGTAGTGCTGCGTGGTGACCGGCTCGCCCTCGCGCACGAATTCGCGCACGCGCGCTTCGAGTTCCTGGTCGGCCAGGGTGGCGCGCGAGCGCTGGTGCAGGTAGTCGGCCCAGGACGCGACGATGAACCGTTCCACGTAGCGCGAAGGATCGCCCAGGTCGCGGTACACGCGCCAGAGCGTGGCGCCGTCGCGCCGGCGCGAGGATCGCAGCTGCGTCACGGCATGCAGGAACTCCTCGGCCTCGCCGGCCCGGATGCGATAGGCGACTTCCACCGACACGGGCCCGTCGTCCGGCAGGGGTTGCTGCTTGATGAGCGTGTCTTCCCAGGACGCGACCGGCGTCACCTCCTGCGCGTCGCCCATGCGCAGCGGGAACCAGCGCGCCAGGACGATGCCCGCGACCATGCCGAACGCGGCGAGCGTCAGCGCGGCGGACAGGCCCGCGGCGCTCGACACCGCGCCCCACAGCGCCGAGCCCATGGCGAACGAGCCGAGGGCGCTGACCGTGTGCAGCGCCACCGCGCGCGAGCGCACCCAGGGCGGCGCGCTCGATTGCGTCGCCGTGTTGAAGGTGGCCATCACCGACATCCATGCGGCGCCGCCGATGGCCAGCGCCACGAACACGACCACCGGGATGCGCACGAATGCCGCGACCAGCATCACGGCCGCGAACACCAGCGAGCCGATGGCCACCAGGCGCTCCAGTCCCAGCTGCGCGCGCAGCTTGCCCAGCACGAGTCCCGCCGCCACCGCCCCGCCGCCCAGGCATCCCATGAGGAAACCGAAACCGGTGGCACCCAGCTGCAGGTGCTGGGCGGCGATGGCCGGCAGCAGCCCCCACAGCGCCGCGCCCGTGCCGCTGTACGCCACGGTGCGCAGCAGCTGCGCCAGGATCATCGGCGAGTGCCGCGCGTAGCGCAGGCCCGCGACCGTGCCGCTCCACAGGCGCTCCGCCGGCAGCGGCGATTTGGCGTGCGCCGCCGGCGGCCAGCGCCGCATGGCATCCATCATCGCCACGACGCTGAACACCGCCACGGCGAACACCGCGCCGGCGCCGAGCCACGCGAAGACGAACCCGGCCATCGACGGCCCCAGGGCGCGCGCGCTGTTCCACGCGATCGACATGGCGGTGATCGCCTGCGGCATGTCCTCGCGCGGCACCGCATCGGCGACGCTGGTGTTCCAGGCGGGCGACAGCAGCGCCGTGCAGCAGCCGGCGGCGAAGGTGAAGAGCAGCAGCGTGGTCGGACCGGCCCACCCCACCCACGCCAGCAGCGCGAGCAGCGCGACGATCACCGCCTGCACCATCAGGCAACGCAGGATGAGGGCGCGGCGGTCGGTCGTGTCCGCCATGACGCCGGCGGGCAGGGCCAGCAGGAACATCGGCAGGAACACCGCGGTCTGCACGAGGGCCGCGAGGAAGGCGGAGCCCGTGAGTTCCACCATCAGCCAGGCCGCGGCCATCACCTGCATGGCGTTGCCGGTGAAGTAGACGGCACTGCCCGCCCAGAGCCCGCGGAAGGCGGGCCGCCGCAGGGGAGCCCAGAGGGAGTGCGAGGCGGTGGTCATCGGCGAGGCGATTATGGTGGGTGGAACCCCGCGCGCGTGCTGTCAAGGCTCCGTGCTGCGGTTGTGCGGCACGCGACTGTTTGCTAGAACGTCCATCGTTGCAAGAACCATGACACCTGGAGCCCGCCCTTCGTGACGCAGCCTTTCGTACTCTCCGGTCCCGCGCTGCAGTTGCCGCGCGTGTTGACACGATCGCTGGAGCTCCTGCCGGACGGAGGGCTCGTGTCGGCTTTTTTCGTCTACCGGGACACCAGCGGCGACCCGCTGGTGAATGACGGGCAGGACTTCTACGTGCGCCGCTTCGATGCCGATGCCACGCCTGCGCCCGGCGACAGGATGGTCGCCACCACGGGGTGGCAGGTCCCCACGCCTGCGTGGTACCGGCCGTTCCGGGACCCTGAGGCGACGGTCATGCAGGACGGCAAGGTGCTCTTCACCTGGCGGCTGGAGAACAACATCTACTTCGGCATCAGCCCCAACTCGCCGGGCCAGAATCCGGACCTCTACTCCGCCATCTACGATCCGGCCACGCACACCGTCACGCCGCCGGCCCTGTTCCCGACGGCGCTGGATGCGAACGTGGACTCGGCCGTCGGGACCGTGGCCTCGCTCCATGCGGTCGAACGCCTGTCCGACGGCAAGCTGGTGATGGTTTCCACCGCTTACGGCGGCAACCTCGATGCATTGCAGGACATCAAGCTCACCTTGATGGACGCCGGCGGCTCGGTGCTGCGCAGTGCGATCGTGAACGTCGAGACCTTCGGCTACCAATCCCAGCCGGCGGTGACGGTGTTGCCGCAAGGCTTCGTCGTGCTCTGGACCGACCACGCAGCCGCGCCGGACGACGCGAGCGGCACCGCAGTGCGCGCCCGCCTCTTCGACAACGAGGGCCAGCCGCTCACGGACGCGATCCTGGTGAACACGACCACTGTGGGCGAGCAGGGCGTGGCTGTCGCGGCCGACCTGCCGGGCGGGGGCTTCGTGGTGACATGGCAGCAGGCGACGCCGATCGGCGAGCCGGCCTGGGACTGGGAAGTCGACGTCCGGATGCAGAGGTTCGCGGCCGATGGCAGCAAGCTCGGGCCGGAAGCCCTCGTTTCCACCACGACCTCGGGCCGCCAGAACGACACTGCCGTCCATTCGTTTTCCGACGGCAGCTTCCTGGTCGTCTGGAACCACGACATGCAGGCCATCCGCGGACGCTACTTCGACGCGGCGGGCGCTGCGATCGGTGATGAATTCCAGGTCGGCACGACCACGGAGTACAACCCTCGCCTGAAGATCACCGAAGCCGCCGACGCTCGCCTGCTGGTCACCTGGGGCATCTCGTACGGCGGGACCGGGTCGGGCGGCCAG
>DATAGN010000084.1:0-2932 GCA_036263715.1 Ramlibacter sp. | reverse complement strand
TCGCATCCGCGGGCACTTGGCAAGATCCGACGCGACGCCGGACCTTGTGTCGTCCGCTTCCAACGCCTTGCGGTACGCTACTGTCATCGGAGGACACCACGTGAAGTCACTGGCGCGCACCGCTGGTCCAGGCTTGATCCTCGCCCTTGCCGTCGTATCTGCCCACGCGCAAACCGGCAACTGCTGGCAACCCCCCGACCTGCCGGCGCTCGAGGCATGTGCGTCTGCTGCCGGACCCACGCAGGCCACCGTGTTGATCCGGCTGGGCGAAATCTACTTCCACGGCTGGCGCCCGCTTTCCCGACCGGACAAGGCACGTGCCATCGCCCTCTACGAGCGGGCAGCGCAAACCGGCTTCACGGAAGCCCAGGTGCTGCTTGCGGCCGCGCTGGAACAGACCAACGGATCGCCCGAAGCCCAATTGCATTGGCTCGAGCAGGCGGCGCTGCGGGGTGACGACCGTGCGCTGAAGCCTGTGTACGCGAGCTTGTTCGAGCGGGTGCCGGCGGACCACCTCGGCCCGCGGCGACTGCAGGTCCTGCTGCGAGTCGCCAACGAGGGCAGGATCCCCGATCGCGAGTACCCGATGCTGGCCGGCACCATCGGTGCTGTCTACGAGCATGGCGCCGGCGGCAACGCCCGCAATGCGCAGGAGGCCGTTCGCTGGTATCTCCGGGCAGCCGATCGAGGAAGCCACCAGCACCTGTGGTCCGCCTTGCGCATCTACAAGCGCGGCATCGGCATGCCGGCGGACCATGCGCGGGCGCAGCAGCTGCTCGACCGCTTCTTCCGCGAGCAGGTGGAGTTCTTCCGGAAGCAGCCGGCACTCCACGTCGAGTGGCTCCACCAGGCAGCGGAGCTCGGGTTCTCGTCCGCTGCGCTGCGCCTGGCGGACATCTACGACAAGGGCACGCACGGCGTGAAGGCCGACCCAGGCGTCGCCGCGCGCTGGCGGACGTATGCGCAGGACGCCAGGCACCTGGAGGAGACCGGCGTCGCGCGCGTCAAGGCACCGCCGAAGCGCGATCTGCGCGACACGCAATGCGAGGCGGATGCCCGGTCGCTGGTGCAGCGCGAACTGGGAAAGGCACAAGCCACGTATTCGTACGTGGCGCACTACAACCGGCTGCTGAACAAGTGCCTGGCGCATGTCACCGTCATGCCCAAGGCGCCGGATGGGGCGAGCGCGGCCGAAAGGGATGCCATCGCCCGCGCATCCACGAAGGTGCTGGTGGACGTGGCCGAACGCCGGGAGCTGGCGCAATTCGTCGGCAATGTCCCGAATGCGCAGCATCCCTTGGCCTGCCGCGCGCCCTCCATCCACCTGCGGGAGCCGGTCCAGTTGCGGGATCACGCCTGCAGCTCGCTGGCCGAATACGAGAAGCTCGTTGCGGCGCTGATGCGCGAGTAGGCACCGCGGCAGGGGGGCTGCCGCGAACAGCGATTCGGTTTGCGTCCGAACGGAAGTCGATCCGAGCGCTTCATGCGGGCCATCGCACAAACGTAACCAACTGCACACCACGTGCGGTCCTTCCTCCATCCAACCGGGTCCGGACAAGCGGCCGGACACCGACGCTGACCGGCGCGCGAGTGGACCGGGCGGCCGTGACTTCGCCGCATGCGCGTGATTCACTGGAATTGCTTCCTGCAGGAGCGGGAACCAAACTCACTGGAGGATCACCGTGCCCCAAGACCAATTGAAGGACGAAGCCGTCTACGACCGTGACAGGCTGGAGCGTCATCTCTGGCAACTGCAACGCACCACCGGCATGGACCGGCGCAAGGTGCTCAGGCTGTTCGCATCCGGCCTGGCGGTCGGCGCTGCCGCCGGCTACGTGCCGGGAGCGATGCGGGAGGCTTTTGCGCAAACCGCTTCGCCGATCGTGAAGCCGACGCCCGAGAGCCTCTTCTACATCCTCAATACCAACCGTGAGATGCGCTGGGAGGCGATGCGGGGCCAGGACTACACGGTCCCCAACGAGCTCTTCTTCGTGCGCAACCACACGGTCACGGCGCGGCTGAACGCCGCCACGTGGCGCCTGCAGGTCCACGGCTCGGGCGTGACGACGCCCATCTCGCTGTCGTACGAAGACCTGCTGGGGATGGACACCGTGAAGCGGACCCGCGCGATCGAATGCGCGGGCAATGCGCGCAGCTTCTTCGGCACGCAGCAGGGAACGCCCGGCTCGGGCACCCAATGGAAATTGGGTGCCATCGGCGTAGCAGAGTGGGAGGGCGTGCCGCTCTGGAAGGTCCTGAAGAAGGCGGGCGTCAAGGACACCGCCGTGGACATCATGCCGCAGGGCCTGGACAACCCGGTGACCAACCAGGGCAACGTGCGCCGGCCGCTGCCGATCGAGAAGGCGCTCGACCACGACACGCTGCTCGTCCTGCGCATGAACGGCGAGATCCTGCCTCCGGACCATGGCTACCCGGTGCGGCTGCTGGTCCCCGGCTGGGGCGGCATTTCCAGCATCAAGTGGATCGGCAGCATCGAAGTGTCGCAGACGCCGTTGTTCTCCCCGTGGAACACCACGCAGTACCGCTTCTTCGGCCCGGAGTATGGCCCGGACTTCCCGCCCGTGACCGAGCACAAGGTCAAGAGCGCGCTGGAGCTGCCGTTCCCGGCCACGCTGAAGGCCGGGCGCAACGTCCTGACCGGCCGGTCCTGGAGCGGCAGCGGCAAGAAGATCCGCCAGGTGGAGGTCAGCTTCGACGGTGGCTACCGTTGGGTGCGCGCCTCGACCCACGGCCCCCAGCATGAACAGGCGTGGCGGCGCTGGTCGGTGGAATGGGACGCCCTGCCCGGCAACTACATCGTCAAGGTCCGCGCCACCGACAGCGATGGCCTCGTGCAGCCGGACAGCGTGCCCTTCAATACGCAGGGCTATTCGTTCTGGGCGGTCGTCAACCACCCGGTGACGGTGAACGT
>DATAGN010000083.1:0-2925 GCA_036263715.1 Ramlibacter sp. | reverse complement strand
CGACATCGACGCGGTGGAGATGGCGGCGGGCGAGGCACTGCTGGCCGGCTTCGACGGCACCCTGACGCTGGTGCTGGTCGTCGGCATGATGTCGCTCGGCGTCGACTGGCGGCTTGCCGCCTTCGCCATCCTGCCCTTCCCGTTGATGGCGCTGGCTTTCTGGCGCATCTCGAAGCACGTGCACGAGGCGTCGCGCCGATCGCTGGAGCGCTTCGGCACACTCAACGACCAGGTGCAGGAGACGCTCTCGGGGGTGCGCACGCTGCGGGCGCTGGGCTTGCAGGCCCGCAGCGAAGCCCGGTTCAACGTCCTGGCCGGCGGCGCCGCGCAGGCCAGCCTGGATGCCCAGCGCTGGGAAGCGGCGTACGAGCCCGCGGTGGGGATGACCTTCGTCACCGCCACCGCGCTCGTGCTCGGTGTCGGCGGCTGGCTGGTGTGGCAGGGGGAACTCACCGTCGGCCAGCTCACCAGCTTCAGCCTGTACCTGGGCCAGTTGATCTGGCCGATGTTCGCGGCCGGCTGGGTGCTGTCGCTGCTGGAGCGCGGCAAGGCCGGGTGGGCCCGCCTGCAGCCGGTGCTGGACGCTCCGCTGAGCGTGGACGACCACGGCACCGTCACGCGCTTTGCGGCCGGGGCGCTGGCCGTGCAGGACGTGCGTTTCGCCTACGGCGAAGGCCACGCCGCGCTGGAGGGCGTCTCGTTCGAACTCGCTGCCGGCCGCACGCTGGGCCTCGTCGGACCCACCGGCGCCGGCAAGTCCACGTTGCTTCGGTTGCTGCTGCGGCACCACGCGCCGCAGGCGGGACACCTGCGCTGGAACGGCATCGACCTGCGCGAGTACACGCTGGGTGCGCTGCGCACCGGCATCGCCTGGGTTCCGCAGGAAGCCTTCCTGTTCTCCGCCACCGTCGCCGAGAACATCGCGCTGGCGCGGCCCGATGCGTCTCGCGCCCAGGTCGAGAAAGCGGCGCGGCTGGCCGCCGTGCACGACGACATCCTGCGCCTGCCGCAAGGCTACGACACGCCGGTCGGCGAGCGCGGCGTCACCCTGTCGGGCGGACAGCGGCAGCGGGTGGCGATCGCGCGCGCGTTGCTGGCCGACGCCCTGCTGCTGCTGCTGGACGACGCGCTCTCCGCGGTGGACACCGACACCGAGGCGCGCATCCTCGCGCACCTGCGCACCGCCCGCGCCGGGCGCACGGCGGTGATCGTGAGCCATCGGCTGAGTGCCGTCGCCGACGCCGACCACATCCTGGTGCTGCGGGACGGCCACGTCGCGGAACAGGGCGACCATGCGGCGCTCGTGGCCGCCCAAGGCTGGTATGCGCGCCAGTGGCGCTACCAGCAGCTGCAGGCGAGCCTCGATGCCAGCTGAATCGACCTTGCCCGCGGCACCGCCGGAGCGTTCGCGCTATCTCGGGACCGCGGCGGCGCTGTTGCTGCGCGCCACCAGCCCGGAGCGCCGCCACCTGCTGCACGGCGTGGGCTGGCTGATGCTCGCGGCCGGCCTGGAAGCGCTCGGCCCGCTCGCGGGCAAGTACCTGATCGACAACTACCTGCTGCCGCGCAATGCGGCGCTGCCGGAGATCCTGGGCCTGCTGGCGGGGGCGCTCGTGGCCGGTGTCATCGCGAGCTGGCTGCGCTACGCACAGCTGGTGCGACTGGCCGGCGTCGCGATGCGGTCGGTGCAGCGCATCCGCGAGCAGGTCTACCGGCACGTGCTGCGGCTGCCGATGTCCTTCTTCGACCATGCCATCACGGGCCAGCTGGTGAGCCGCGTGACGAACGACACCGAGGCGGTGAAGACGCTGTACGTGCAGGTGCTGTTCGTCATCCTGGACAGCCTGATCATCCTGGCCGGCGCCGTGGCGGCGATGCTGTGGCTGGACTGGCGGCTGATGCTGATCGTTTCGACGCTGGTGCCGGCCGTCGCGCTCATCGTCTTCGTGTACCAGCGCCTGTCGGCGCCGGCGGTCACCCGCAGCCGCGAGCTGCGCAGCGAACTGAACGCGCAGGTCGGCGAATCGATCGCCGGGATGGCGGTGCTGCAGGCCTCCAATGCCACGGCGCGCTTCCGTGACCGCTTCCACGCGCTCAACGAAGCGCACTACGCGGCACGCCGACGCGAGCTGAGTGCCAACGCCTGGCTGCTGCGCCCCGTGCTGGACTTCCTGAACGTGCTGCTGCTGGCGATGGTGCTCTGGTTCTTCGGCAACCGTGCCGGGACCGCGGCGCTCAGCGCCGTGGAGGTCGGCATCCTGTATGCCTTCATCAGCTACATCGCGCGCGTGGTGGAGCCGCTGATCCAGATCACGATGCAGTTCTCGCAGCTGCAGCAGGCGCTGGTGGCGGCGTCGCGCGTGCATGCGCTGCTGGCCCAGGTGGAGGAGCCGGCGGTGGGGGAGCAAGGACGCATCCACCGCGGCGAGATCGCGATCGAAAGGCTGACGTTCTCCTACCAGCCGGGCCACCCGGTGCTGCACGACATCGACCTGCGGATCCCGGCCGGCAGCTTCCACGGGATCGTCGGCCACACCGGCAGCGGCAAGAGCACGCTGCTGTCGCTGCTGCTGCGCTTCTACGCCGCGCAGGCGGGCAGCATCCGCATCGACGGCGTGCCGCTGCAGGCGATCGCGGAAGACACGTTCCGCGCCAGCATCGGCCTGGTGCCGCAGGACCCTTTCCTGCTCGCGGCGACGGCACGCGAGAACATCGCGATGGGCCGCGCACTCGACGACGCGGACATCGAGGCTGCGGCCCGCGCCGCCCACGTGCACGAGTTCATCGCCCGGCTCGAGCAAGGCTACGACACGCAGCTCGGCGAAGGCGGCGCGCGCCTGTCGGTCGGGCAGAAGCAGTTGCTGGCGATCGCCCGCGCCCTGGCCGGCAAGCCGCGCATCCTGTTCCTGGACGAGGCCACCTCGC
>DATAGN010000082.1:0-5291 GCA_036263715.1 Ramlibacter sp. | reverse complement strand
CCAACCGGCGCGAGGACCGGCTGGTGTTCGACCTGCAGAGCGCGGTGGCCGAATCCTTCGGCTACAAGGCGGTGATGCGCAGCGACGGCCGCATCCTGTCGCGTGCGAGCGAACGCCTGATGAAGCGCTACTACTGGGCCGCCAAGGCGGTGGCGCAGTTGAACCAGATCCTGCTGCTGAACATCGAGGAACAGCTGCATCCCGACGGCGCCGAGCCGCAGCCGATCAACGAGCGCTTCTCCGAGAAGGCCGGGATGATCGAGGTGACCAGCGACGACGTCTACCTGAAGAACCCGCGCGCGATCCTCGAGACCTTCCTGCTGTACCAGACGACGCCGGGCGTGAAGGGCCTGTCCGCCCGCACCCTGCGCGCGCTGTACAACGCGCGCAAGGTGATGGATGCGAAGTTCCGCAACGACCCGGAGAACCACGCGACCTTTCGCGCCATGCTGATGCAACCGCGCGGCATCACGCACGCCCTGCGCCTGATGAACCAGACCTCGGTGCTGGGGCGCTACCTGTGGGTGTTCCGCCGCATCGTCGGCCAGATGCAGCACGACCTGTTCCACGTCTACACGGTGGACCAGCACATCCTGATGGTGCTGCGCAACGTGCGGCGCTTCTTCCTGCCCGAGCACGCGCACGAGTACCCTTTCTGCTCGCAGCTGGCCGCCGGCTGGGACAAGCCGTGGATCCTCTACACCGCGGCCCTGTTCCACGACATCGCCAAGGGCCGCGGCGGCGACCACTCGGACCTGGGCGCGCGCGAGGTGCGGCGCTTCTGCCGGCAACACAAGATCGAGGCCGAGGACTGCCGGCTGATCGAGTTCCTGGTGCGCCAGCACCTGGCCATGAGCCACGCCGCGCAGAAGGAAGACCTGGGCGACCCGGAGGTGATCAGCGCCTTCGCCAGGCGCGTGGGCACCGAGCGCTACCTCACGGCGCTGTACCTGCTGACGGTGGCCGACATCCGCGGCACCAGCCCCAAGGTGTGGAACGCGTGGAAGGGCAAGCTGCTGGAGGACCTGTATCGCTACTCGCGGCGAGCGCTCGGCGGCGGCGCGCCCGACCCCAAGGCGGAGATCGAGGGCCGCAAGCGCGAGGCCCTGGTGCAGCTGCAGCTGTATGCGCTGCCCTTCGAGGCCCACAAGAAGCTGTGGGACACGCTCGACGTGGGCTACTTCATGCGCCACGACGCCAACGACATCGTCTGGCACACGCGCCACGTGTCGCGGCACGTGGGCACCGCCCAGGTGGTGGTGCGCGCGCGCATCTCGCCGGTGGGCGAAGGCCTGCAGGTGCTGGTGTACACGAAGGACCAGCCCGACCTGTTCGCGCGGATCTGCGGCTACTTCGACCAGGCCGGCTTCAGCATCCTGGACGCCAAGATCCACACCGCCACCAACGGCTACGCGCTGGACACCTTCCAGGTGGTCACGGCGATGCTGCCGGACCACTATCGCGAGCTGTGCTCGATGGTGGAGTCGGGCCTGGCGCAGACGATCGCGGCGGCCGGCCCCTTGCCGGCGCCCAGCCGCGGCCGCGTGTCGCGCCGGGTGAAGAGCTTCCCGATCCCGCCGCGGGTGGACCTGCATCCGGACGAAAAGGCGCAGCACTGGCTGCTGTCGGTGTCGGCAAGCGACCGCGTCGGTTTGCTGTACTCGATCGCGCGCGTGCTGGCCAACCACGGGCTGAACCTGCAGCTTGCGAAGGTGACGACGCTGGGTGAGCGGGTCGAGGACACCTTCCTGATCGACGGGCCCGAGCTGCAGCAGACGCGAAGGCAGATCGAGATCGAGACGGAGTTGCTGCAGGCGATCGCCGCCTGACCGGTCTCTTCTTGCTCCCTCTCCCGCTTGCGGGAGAGGGTTGGGGTGAGGGAGAAGCCAGCTACGGCCTGCGCCCCGCCCGGCTCTTGCTGTTTCGCATCGGCCCCACCACCCGGCGCATCATGCGCAGCAGCGCCAGGCCGATGGCCACGGTGACCACGACGACGATGAGGGTGACGATGCTGAAGCCGCTGCCACCCGCGACCGGATCGCCGCGCACCAGCAGCGGTGCGATGAAATCAGCGCCGATGAACGCGCCAAAGATGCCGACGGCGACTTCCTCCAGGCGCGTGGCGATGGAGACACTGCCCATGAGCGTGCCGGCCAGCCAGCCGATCACGGCGCCGATGGCGCACCAGATGTAGAAGGTGATTCCCGCTCCTTGCCACGGAAATCCCATGGAAGCCCATGGTGACAGGGAACGCGGCCGTGCAGGATCTTTATTTCACCCCGGCACGCTGATGTTCTCGTCCTTCACCAGCTTCTGCCAGCGCGCGACTTCGGTGGCCAGCACGCGGTGCGCTTCGGCCGGCGTCGTGCTGACGGCACCGAGTCCGAGCTTGCCCAGGCGCTCGACCACGTCCGGCTTGGCCATCACCTTCGCCGTTTCGCGCGCGAGCAGGTCCACCACCGGCTGCGGCATGCCCTTGGGCCCCGCCAATGCCGTCCAGCCCATCACCTCGTAACGATCGCCGGTCGCCTCGGCGATCGTGGGCACGTTCGGGTAGGTGGTCCAGCGCTGCGGACTGGTCACGGCGATCAGCCGCAGGCGGCCGCCCTGGATCAGCGGGTCCATGCCGGCCAGATTGTCGATGACGGCGACGATCTCGCCGGTGGACGCGGCCATGGGCGCGAGATTGCCGCCCTTGTACGGAACCTCGGTGAAGCGCACGCCGGTGCGGTTCTGCAGCAGCGAGCCGGCCAGGTGCATGCCGGTGCCGACGCCGGCGTGGCCGAGCGTCACCTTGCGCGGTTCGTCGCGCGCAGCCTTCATCAGGTCGTCGAGCGTGCGGATCGGCGAGTTCGAGGCCACCGCGATGCCGAAGGGAAAGCGCGTGGTCATCGAGATCATCGTGAAATCGGCGACCGAGTCGTAGGTGAGCGACTTGTACAGGGCCGGCGCGATGCTGTGGCCGGAGGCCATGAGGAAGAGCGTGTGGCCGTCCGCCTCCGCCTTCGCCACCTGCGCAGCGGCCACCGTGCCGCCGGCCCCGGCGCGGTTTTCCACCACGAAGGGCTTGCCGATGCCCTCGGCCAGGCCTTGCGCCACCACGCGCGCCGTGACGTCCACGCCGCCCCCCGGCGGGAAGCCCAGCACCACCTTCACCGGCTGGCGTGGCCAGTCGGACTGCGCGCTGGCGAAGGGGGCGGCGCCGGTGGCGGCCAGCAGGGCCAGGACATCCCGGCGGGCGATCTTGTGCATGCGGCTCTCCTCGAGGTTTTCAGTTGCCGGGGGTGATGTTCTCGTCGCGGATCACCCTGGTCCAGCGCGCGACGTCGGTGGCCAGGAACTCCTGCGCCTCGCGCGCGCTCGTGGGCCAGGGGTCGGCGGCTTGCTGCCGCAGGCTTTGCGCGATGTCGGGCCGCTTGAGCGTCGCCTGCACCATCTCGTTGAGTTTCGCCACGACCTCGCTCGGCAGGTTCTTCGGCCCGGCCAGCGCGTACCAGGCGCTCACGTCGAAACCTGGAAGCACCGTCTCGGACAAGGTCGGGATGTTCGGCATGCCGGAAAAGCGCGTTGCCGAGGTCACGGCCAGCGGGCGCACCTTGCCGCTCTCGATGTGCGTGCTCATGCCGGCCAGCGAGGTGAAGATGATCGGCACCTCGCCGGACATCACGGCCAGCGCCGGCGCGCTGCCGCCCTTGTAGGGCACGTGCGTGAGCGCCACGCCGCTGCGGGCCTGGAACAGCACCGCGGCCAGGTGCATGCCGCTGCCCTGCCCGCCCGAGCCGTAGTCGATGGACTTCGGCTTGGCCTTGGCCTGGGCGACCAGGTCCTGCACCGACGCGGCCTTGAAGCCGGGGCCGGCAACGATGGCGAAGGGACTGCGGGCCACCATCGAGACCATCGTGAAGTCGTTCACCGGGTCGTAGGGCAGCGACTTGTACAGGCCGGGGGCGGCGGAGTGGCCGGACGCCATGAGGAACAGCGTGTAGCCGTCGGGGTCTGCCTTGGCGACGAAGTTCGCGCCCAGCGTACCGCCGGCGCCCGGCTTGCCCTCGACGATGGCCTGCTGGCCGAAGCGCTCGGGGAATTGCGCGGCGACGAGCCGGGCCAGCGCGTCGACCGGACCGCCCGGAGGGAAGCCGTGGACGATCCTGACGGGCTTGGTCGGCCAGGAGGACTGGGCGAACACCGGCACCGCCATCAAGGCCAGCGCCAGGACGGCGACTCTGATCACAGCACCCACCGCTGCGGCTGCGGCCCGCGCTGCACCGGCTTGCACTCGTAGTCGCCCTCCTCGAACATGCGCAGCCGCGACTGCAGCAGTTCCTCGTTCAGGCGCGCATGGCGGCCCGCATCGAAAGTGAGCTGGCCGGCGCGCTTGGCGAACTTGCCGGCGACCATCACGTTCTCGATGTCCGAGGTCTCCGCGTACATCACGACGATGTGCGCCGGATTGCCGCCCGGCAGCCCCGGGAAGATGTTCGGGCTGCGCGCGTCGATCATCAGCAGGTCCGCCTGCTTGCCGGGCGTGATCGAGCCGATCTTGTGATCGAGCCTGAACGCCTTCGCCCCGCCCATCGTGGCCCAGTAGATCGCATCGCGCGTGAGCGTCGAGTGATTGGTCTTCGCCGGCCACGCGCCTTCGGCGAAGAGGCTGCGGTTGTCCAGGTCGCGCTGGTGCAGGAAGGCATGGCGCATCACCCACAGCATCGAGCTGTTGAAGTACGGGTCGCAATCGGTGCCGAGCGACGGCGTCGCACCATGCTTGACCAGCCGGCCCAGCATCGCCGGCTTCTCGTAGTTGAGCGACTCGGTCAGGTTGGTCGCGGTGATGGTGCAGCCGGCGTCCAGCACCATCTTCAGTTCGTCGTCCTCGAAGCAGTTGCCGTGGCCGATGTTGTGGTCGGGCCCGAGCAGGCCCGCCTTGGCCAGGCGGGGATAGCCGTCCTCCACGATGCGCTTGCCCTTGCGCCCGTAGGTGTGGGCCGAGTTGATCAGGCCGTACTCGCGCGCCAGGCGGATGTCGTGCTCCGCCACTTCGTACTCGCCCCAGTCGGGCCCGAGGATCGCCATGGCCAGCGTCACGAGGCGGTCGTCGGATGCGAAGCGGCCGGTGCGCAGGCGTTGGATCTCCTCGCGCGGGAACGGGATCTTCTCGAAGGGCGTCTCCCCGGGCCGCACCGGCGGCTTGACGGTGCCCCGCGCGAAGACGGCGCGGATGCCCGACTCCTCCAGGGCGTCGATGGCCGTGTCGGTCATCTCCGCATCGCGCAGGATGTGGCACCAATCGACGA
>DATAGN010000081.1:0-2249 GCA_036263715.1 Ramlibacter sp. | reverse complement strand
TTGCCGCGCTCGTTCAGGCCGTCGAGGATGGGCATGGTGTGGATGGAGATCACGCCGAAGGCGGCCTTGACGCCGCACTCCTCGAGGAAGCGGGCGATGGCGGCGCCGACGGTGATGGTGTTGGGTTGGTCAGGCATGGCGGCTGAGGCCTCCGGAAATATCGAGGTGGGCGCCGGTGGTGTACGAGGACATCGGCGTGGCGAGGAAGAAGATGGCCTGGGCGGCCTCGCGCGGCAGCCCCAGGCGTTGCAAGGGAATCCCCTTGCGGGCGGCGAGCGCGCCGGTCCACGCGCCCCAGTCCTGTGACTTGTCGTCGCGAGCTTCGAAGCGGCGGCGCCACTGGCCGGATTCGACCAGGCCGATCAGGATGCCGTTGACGCGCACCTGCGGCGCGAACTCCGTGGCCATGGAACGCACGAGGTTCACGACGCCGGCGCGCGCGGCCGACGTGGCGACCATGTGCGGCTCGGGCTGCTGCGCCAGCAGCGAGTTCACGCACACGACGGCCGCATCCGGCTGCGCCTTGAGCTGCGGCAGGAAGGCACGCGTCGGGTTCAGCACCGAGAAGAACTTCAGGTGCAATTCCTCGGTCCAGGCGGCGTCGGTGGTGTCGGCGAAGGTGGAGACGCGGCCCTGGCCGGCGTTGTTCACCAGGATCGAGGCGGGGCCGAGGGCACGCTCGCACTCGCCGGCGAAGGCCTGCACCTGCGCGGCATCGAGCACGTTGCAGGTCTGCGCCAGCAGGCGGGCCTGCGGGAACTGCGCGCGCAGTCCTGCTTCGGCGGTACGCAGGCGGTCCGCGTCGCGGCCGCAGATGGCGACGGCAGCGCCGGCTTGCAGCAGCAGTTCGGCGGTGGCCAGGCCGATGCCCGAGGAGCCGCCGGTGACGACCGCGGTGCGGCCTGCGAGGTTCACGGTGAACATGGTCTTCAGCGTCCGTCCGGCATCGCGAGCACCTTCGCGCTGCGCGGCTTGTAGTTGAGGAGGGAGGAGATCTCGTCGGCGGCGGCGCGCACGCGCTGCACGAGTTCGTCGATGCGCTCGGGGTCGATGTGGCCGGACGGGATGGTCACCCCGAGGGCCGCTGCGATGAGGCCGTCCTCGCCGCGCACCGGCGCGGCGATGGTGGAGATGCTCGACTCGAAGAAGCCTTCGCCGAGGACGAAGCCGCGCTCCCGGTCCACCTGCACCATGTTGAACAGGTCCAGCACGGTGTGCGGCGTGTTGCGCGAGAACTCCTCCAGGTGCTCCTCGGGATAGAGCGCGCGCAGCTCCGGCAGCGACAGGTCTTCGAGCAGGATGCGTCCGAGCACGGTGGCGTGCGCCGGCAGCCGCGTGCCCACCCGCACCGCGCTCGCGAACGGGGAGGGCGGCGACACCTTGGCCACGTACACGATCGAGCGGCCATCGCGCACCACCAGGTTCACCGGGTAGCGGATCGCGTCGCACAGGCGTTGCATCACCGGCTGGCCGACTTCGGTCAGCTCCAGCGAGGCGATGTATTCGAAGCCCAGGCGCAGCACGGCGACGCCCAGGCGGTAGTCGTTGCCGGCGCGTTCAACGAAGCCCATGCTCTCCAGGGTCGTGAGCAGGCGGAAGACCGTGGAGCGCGGCAGGTTCAGGCGACGCGCGAATTCCGGCGCGCCGAGCGTGCGGGTGTCGCGGTTGAACTCGCCCAGCATGCGCAGGCCGCGCTCGAGCGCCGGCACGATGTACTTGTCGCCACCGGCGATCTCGGCTTCTTCCATCTCGCGCACAGGGGCGGCCATCAACGCAGCGCCTGCGCCAGCAGGCGCGCAACGGCTTCGGGTTGTTCGACGGGGCTGGCATGGCCCGCGTTGGCGATGGTGCGGAAGGGCGCGCCCAGCGCCTGCGCCGCCTCGGCGCAGGTGGCCGGCGGCGTCACCACGTCGGCTTCACCGCAGTGCACTTCCACCGGCACGCCGGAGACGGGAGCGAGCGTGCTGTTGCACAGCATCTGCACGGCCTGCAGGTAGCCGTCGGCGCGCAGGCGTGCGGTGTTCCAGCGCACCCACTCGCGCGCCGCTTCGTCTGCCTGCGGCGACAGCAGGCGCTGGTCGATGGTGGCGGCGAGGCCGGGCACGCCCTTGCTGCGCAGCGCTTCGCTGCGCTCGCGCCGCACCTTGTCGGCCTGCTGCGTGTCGGCGCCGTAACCGCGCGCCGGGCTGATCAGCACGAGCCGCTGCAGGCGCTGCGGATGCGCGGCGGCAAAGGCGCAGGCCATCAGC
>DATAGN010000080.1:0-10673 GCA_036263715.1 Ramlibacter sp. | reverse complement strand
AGGAGGTCGCTCGCGTCGCCGGCCGTCTCTCGGATCTCGAACAGCGGCACGCCGGCGCCGAGGAAGCCGCTCATGTGGCAGATGGGCTGCAGCCGCGCGCGGCGCGACACCGTGAACGGCAGCACGCCGGCCGAGTGGCTGTGCACCACCGCCACCACGTCCGGCCGCGCGCGGTAGATGGCGCCGTGGATGAAACGCTCCAGGTACACGCGCCGGTCGCCGGCGTCCAGCGGCGTGCCGTCGTATTCGTACTGCAGGATGTCCTGCGCCTGCACCTGCCCGGGCGCCATGTTGCGGGCGAGCAGGAAGCGCTGCGGGTCCTTGTCGTTGCGCACGCTGACGTGCCCGAAGGCGTCGACCACGCCCTGGTCGAACAGGATATGGTTGGCGGAAACGAGGTCGTCGACCAGCGCGGCGGAAGGGGGAGTGACAGTGGCCATGGCTTGTTCCGGTGGGAGATCGCGAAGGATACTGTGGCTTCGGGTGCATTCAACAATCAAGCTTGCTGCCCCGCTGGCGCGCTGTGGACAATGCGGCAGGCTCCCCTGCCCCACAACAAGGAGACAAAGAGATGCAAGGCCTTTCCCGTCGTGAACTGCTGGCGGCCGCGGCTGCCGCCGCGCTGCCCCTGGGCGCTGCGCGCGCGCAGTCGTTCCCCAACAAGCCGGTACGGCTGATCGCCGTCAACCCGCCCGGCGGGCTGACCGATACCGTGTCGCGCATTTTCTCGCCGCGCCTGCAGGCGCTGCTGGGCCAGACCGTCCTGGTCGAGAACAAGCCGGGTGCCAACGGCGGCGTCGGCGCCTCGACGCTGGCCAGCCTGCCTGCCGACGGCCACAGCTTCCTGGTGGCCGACGGCTCGATGCTGACCGTGAATCCCCTGCTGTCCCAGAAGCTTGCCTACGACCCGGTGAAGGACTTCGCGCCCGTGGCCCTGATGGGGCAGGCGCCGCTGTTCCTGGTGGTCAACCCGAAGCTGGGCGTGAACACCCTGGACGAACTGGTGCAGCTGGCCAAGAGCAAGCCGGGCCGCCTGAACTACGGGTCCTCGGGCCTGGGGAGCACGCACCACCTGACGATGGAGGCGCTGAAGGCTTCCCTGGGCCTGTTCATCACCCACATTCCCTTCCGCGGCAGCGCGGCGTCGGTGCCTGCGATGCTCGCCGGCGAGGTGGAGATGGTGTTCGCGGCCTACCCGTCGATTGCCGGCTTCCTCAAGAGCGGCCAGGCCAAGGCGATCGCGGTGAACTCCGCGCGCCGCTGGCCGCAGGAGCCGAACGTGCCGGCGATCGCGGAGAAGATTCCGGGCTTCGACTACGCGCCCAACGTGATCGTGCTCGCGCGCGCCGGCACGCCGGCCGAGGCGATCCAGCGGGTGAGCAACGACATCGCCACCGTCGCGAAACAGCCCGACGCGGTCGAGGCGGCGCGCGCACAGGGCGTGCAGCTGATCGGGGGCGGTCCCGCGCAGCTGTCGGCGGCGCTGCAGAAGGAGACGGTGCAGATGCGCGAGACGGCGAAGCGGGCGAGCCTGAAGGCGGAGTAAGTCCTCCGTCATCCCCGCGGAGGCGGGGATCCAGGGCTCCCAAAGTAGAAGGGGGCGCACTGCGCCGCCTCAATGCCCTGGACCCCCGCCTGCGCGGGGGTGACGGTCTTCAGATCTTCGCCAACTCGTACGTCGTCGGCGCGAACAGCTCCTGCACCGACACCTTGCGGCGCGACAGCCCCTGCTCGTGGTGGTGCTGCAGGAAGGCTTCCAGGGTCGGCAGGTTGGGCGTGACGCCGTTCGGCCAGTAGTCGTCCCCCATCAGCTGGCGCGCCGCCTTGATCTGCTCCTCCAGGAAAGGCAGCGAAGTCTTCGGCGCGGCAGGATCGCCCAGCAGGCGGATCGCCTCGGTCTTGGCCGCATCGAAGGCCTTGAAAAGCGCCACGGGCAGCCACGGGTGCCGGGCGACCAGCTCCTTGCGCACGCCCAGCAGGTGCATGATCGGGAACACGCGCGTGCGGCGGAAGTAGTCGTGCGCGGCGGCCGTCGGGTCCGGATAGAGCCACTCCACGTTCGGATTGCGCCCGAAGCACGAAGGCGCGCGCGGCCCGATGAAGGCGTCGATGTCGCCGCGGTCCAGCATCGCCGACAGCGTGTCGGTCTCCGGCGCGTCGCTGATTTTCACGTCGGCATCCAGCTGCACCTTCAGCTTTTCCAGCCGCCCCGGGTGCTCGATGCCCCCGCGCACCCATGTGATGTCGCGCGGCTCGATGCCGAAGTCCTGCTTGAGCAAGGCGCGCGCCCAGACGTTGGCCGAGAGCTGGTACTCGGGCAGCCCCACGCGCTTGCCCTTCAGGTCCGCGGCCGTCTTGATGCGGTCGCGCCGTACGTAGATGGCCGTGTGGCGGAAGGCGCGCGACATGAAGATCGGGATGCCCACGAAGGGGCAGTCGCCCTGCGAGACCTTCAGCGTGTAGCTGGAAAGCGAAAGCTCGCTCACGTCGAATTCGCCGCCGCGGAAAGCGCGGAAGAAGATCTCCTCCGGCTCCAGCAGCATGAACACGGGGTCCACGCCGTCGATCAGCGCGCGGCCGTCCTGCAGCGCCTTGGTGCGGTCGTAGTCGCCCATGGCGATGGAAAGGGTCAGCTTGCTCATGGCTCGTGCTCTCGTTCGAAGAAAGGTCAGTTGGATCGCTGCTGGCTCGCCGCCGGCGTGCCGCTCGGATTGCTGTCGTAGCCACCGGGCACGCGCACGTCGATCACGCACACCGCGCCGCCTCGCACGGCAGCAAGGCCCTGGTCGATGGCCGGCTGGAGGTCTTCGAGCCGCTGCACGGGCCCGATGCCCTGCGCGCCCATGGACCGCGCCATGGTGGCGATGTCGATGTCCGGTTGATCGATGCGCTGGCCGATCCAGCGGTTCTGCACCGGCCGATCGCGCTCGCGTGCCACCCGCTCCTGGTGCAGTTCGTCGTTGAAGAAGGACCGGTTGTTCGCCACGATGAACAGGCAGGGAATGCCGTAGTGCGTGGCCGTCCACAGGGCCGTGTTGCCCATGAGGAAGTCGCCGTCGCCCAGCACCGCGATGCAGGTGCGGCCCGTGCCGCGCAGGGCCAGCGCGGCACCGATGGCGAGACCCGGGCCGGCACCGACGCCGCCGCCGCCTTCGAGGCCGATGTAGTCCAGCGGATGGCGGAAGTGGCGCCAGGCGCCGTTCCACCCCAGCGGCAGCCGCGTGATGCACACCGGGTCGGATCGCGTCGCCGTGTTCAGCGCGTGCGCCAGCGCCTGCAGGTTCAGGTGCTCGCTGGCTTGCGCCTCGGCGTAGGGCTCGCCGCGGCGCTGCTCGCGCTGGCCTGGCGGCAGCGCGCCCAGCAGCGGCTGCACGGCGGCGTGCGGCTCGCACAGCAGGTACACGTCCGCCGGCGGCAGCGCCTGGTAGTCGTGGCTCCAGCCGCGGTGCACGTGCGCATCGGGCGAGACGTTGATCACGCGCGCGCTCACGGTGTCCTTGCCCCAGGCCTGCCTGAGCGTGCCGGCCAGGTCGGTCCAGTCGAGCGACAGCACGACGTCGGCCGCCCGCAGCACCTGCCTGGCGCGTTCGCTCAGGAAGTGGCCGGGCACGGCCGCATGCAGCGGGTGGTCGGTGGGGAAGGCGGCCGGCCCTTTCAGGTCCGTCAGCACGAAGGCCTGCAGTCGCTCGGCCAGCTGCACGCGCTGGTTCCAATCCGCTTCGCTGCGCGAGGCACGGCCCATCAGGATCACCGGCTGCTTCGCGCCATCGAGCAGCGCCGCCGCCTGCTGCAGCGCCTCGGCGGACGGCGCCACGGGAGCAGCGGGCCGGAAGCGCGAGGGGTCCGGCAGGGGCGGAATGTCGGCGAGGCTCGCCTCCTGCAGCGCCGCGTCGAGGTTGACGTAGGTCGGCCCGCGCGGCGCGGTCATCGCGATTTGCGCGGCGCGCAGCAGCGCCTCGTGCGCGGCGGCCACGGACCCGGGCTGGTTGTCCCACTTGGTGTAGTCGCGCACCAGCGCGCCCTGGTCCGAGACGGTGTGCAGCCAGTCGATCCAGGGACGGCGCCGCGCGGCGTCCCAGGGGCCCGTCGCACCCAGCAGCAACATCGGCACGCGGTCGCACCAGGCATTGAAGATCGCCATCGAGGCGTGCATGAGGCCCACGTTGGAATGCAGCACCGCCCCGATCATGCGATCGCTCGCCTTCGCATAGCCCTGGGCGAGGGCCACCGCGCTTTCCTCGTGCAGGCACAGCAGCATCTGCGGTGCGCGGTTGCCCAGGTGGTTGACCAGGCTGTCGTGCAAGCCGCGGTAACTGGCGCCGGGATTGAGCGCGAGGAAAGGAATGTCCAGGGCGCGCAGCATCTGCGCAATGGAGTCGCTGCCCCACAGGCGCGCCGATGCGTCGGCGGGCTCGGGGGTGTCGTGCACCAGGGGTGCGGGGCGGGGGTCGCTCACGGGCAGGCTTCCAGGGGGGAGCGGCGCACGGTAAGCGAGCCGCACCGCATGGTCAAGATTGATTCTTCAATGCATCTTCTGCGGGGTTGGCGCTGCCCACGAAGCGAGCGCGCGGCCGCATGAGCTGGCCGCTCTCGCGCTGCTCCTGGATGTGCGCCACCCAGCCGGCCGTGCGGCTGACGAGGAAGATCGCACTGGCCGCCTGCCTCGGCAGGCCCATCGCCCGCGTGAGCGCCACCATCGGCAGTTCGTGCCGCACGAGCAGCCCCGTCGCGCGCTGCACCTCCTCGATGAAGTCGCACACGGCCAGCAGCCCGCGCGTGGGCATGCGCTCGCGGATGAAAGCGATCAGCATCGTGGCGCGCGGGTCGCCTTGCGGATAGAGCGCATGGCCGAAGCCGGGAATGGGTCGTCCTTGCGCATGCCGCTCCATGGCGCGCGAGACCAGGACGTCGCTGGTCCTGGCGGCGGCGAGGAAGTCGTGGATGTCGTCGAAGACCTGCGCCACGTTGATGCCGGAGCTGGAGCTCACGCCCGCGGCGATGCACGCGTGCAGCGTGGCGCCGCCGGAGGCCGCGACCCGCACGGCCAGCGTGCCCGGCGAGAGTTCGTGGTCCGCCAGCAGGGCCAGCATCGCGGCCACGGCGGCTGCGTGCTCCGGCCGGGGCTTGCCGCCCAGCGCGCGCAGCAACCCGTCGGCGATGCGTTCGCCGCGCGCCATCGGCACGTAGCGATTGGCCTTCGTCGCCAGCCCGCAGCACCCCACCAGCACCGCCAGGATCTGCCGCGCCTCGTCGACCATGGCCTCTTCGCCGGCGCGCCGCCCCATCGGCCGGCGCCGCAAGCCCAGGTGCAGGGTGACGAGCGCCAGCACCTCCAGCAGCGGGTGCCGCGCGGCGCTGGTGCGCAGGCTGTCCGCCAGCGCCACCACGTCGGCGGGCGCCGGCGCTTGCGGCCAGGCCGGCGCATCGGGCTGCATCGCGCCCGTCCACAGCAGCTGCGCCACCGCTTCGAACGGCGTGCCGGCGCGCGCGAGGTCCAGGGCCAGCTGCCCGCGATAGCGGGGCCCCTGCGGCGTGATCTCGGTGATGGCCGTGGGGATGATCGCCTGGCCGAAGTTCATCGCGTCCGCGGCCACCGCGCTGTGGCCGGCGCGCGCCAGCGCCCGCGCCTGCACGCGCTCGACGTCGGCACGCAGGTACATGCGCTCCTTGCGTCCGGGTCGGCTCGCGCTGCGGATCAGGCCGCGGCTGACGTAGGCATAGAGCGTCTGCAGCTTGATATCGAGCAGCGCGATGGTCTCGCGCGCGGAGAGGTATTCGCCGGTGGGACGAGGCGCCGTGGTCATCTGGGGAGGGGGAGGACGGGCCGGATTCTCGCGCATGGCCGGCGCGCCTAAAGCCGCCTGCGCGATGCCCTATAATCGCGGGCTTCGCCGGAGTAGCTCAGTCGGTAGAGCAGCTCATTCGTAATGAGAAGGTCGGGGGTTCGATTCCTCTCTCCGGCACCACGCCTGCAGCCTCAGCAACCGACAAAGGCTCTACGGTTCGCGTAGGAGTACACCGTCGGAAGTCGCCATACCGGGCTGACGCCGGGCGCTGCTTAGCCCCCTGACCATTGCGTATCTACTCTTGGAGACGCACATGATCAGGAACAAATTCACTCTCATCGCCGCTGCCGTCCTGGCTGCCGCCTCCGGCTCGGCCCTGGCGCAAACCAGCAATACCGCGACGAGCAATACCAGCACGCAGTCGACCCAATCGGTCGCCCCCAGCGCGAGCACCACGGTCGACACCAACGCGACCTTCAGGGCGATGCCGCACAGCACCGTCACGATCAGCCCGAGCGGCACGACCAACCAGACCACGTCGGCCTCGCAGAACACTGCGACCACGAGCAACACGCAGGCGGGCACCGGAACGAGCACCGGCACCACCTCCGGTTCGGGCAAGAGCGGCAGCACCACGAACAAGGCGAACAGCACCACCAGCACCAACGCCACCCAGTCGGTTGCCCCCAAGGCCAGCACGACGGTGAACACGGACGCCACCTTCCGGGCGATGCCGCATAGCAACGTCACGATCAGCCCGAGCGCCACGACGAACCAGAACACGTCGGCATCGCAGAACACTTCGACCACGAGCAACACCCAGGCGGGCACGAGCGGCAGCACCAGCACGACCTCGACCCTCGGCGGCGTTGCAGCGGCAGGTGCAGGCGGCGCGGTCGCCGGCGGCGCAGTCAGCAGCGGCATCAACGCCGACGGTCCGGGCAAGAACGGCCAGGGCAAGGCCAAGGGCCACGACAAGGACAAGAAGGACAAGCGCTGAGGGCACGGCCACCAGCGGTGCGGCGACATGGGGCATGCGTGCCCCGGTCGCCAACGAAAAGGGGCCGCGGCCCCTTTTCTTTTCTGGTCCCGGCCAAGGCCGTTGGAGCTCCATGATGAGATTCCCGCCTGCTCTCGCCATCCTGCTGTGCCTGGCTGTCCATGGCGCCGGCGCTGGATCGACCTCCAGCAGCACCAGCATCCACCAGAGCGTGAGCAGCAACAGCAGCAGCACCACGAGCATCAGCATCACCGGCAGCAGCACCGGCGGCGACAGCGGCTCCAGCTCCAGTGTCGGCAGTACGAGCAGCAGCACCAGCAGCCACGGCGCTGGCGGCGAGATCGGCACGACCTCCTGCAGCATCGACGCGCAGGGCCGACACTGCCAGGCCACCTGCTCGGCGCCGAAGGTGGCGCGCTGCGTCAAACCCTCCGTGGACCGAATGCCGCGCTGCACCTGCGGGTGAAGAGCCGAGGAGCGGGTCGACGGCCAGTCCGACGCGCAATTCCAACGCGACCACGCATCTTCGATGTGTGTTGAAGCACAATCGGCACATGCACCGTCTAGACAACGCGCGGGCAGCGTGGGAACAGGCCCAGTCCGAGCTGCAAGCGGCGCTTGCAGAACTGGAACGGCAAGTGAAGGACACTTCCGATCCGCAAGCCATCGGCGTGGCGAAGAGCACCGTGGAAAAGCGCCAGCGCCATGCCGAAGACATGCTGCAGCGCTACATCACCCAGTTGGGAAAGTCGTAGAAGGCCGCCTGGACCACGTTGCTACAGTAGCGGCCGATGCATCGACTTGCGGCCGCCCTCCTGATCGCACTGGCATTCACAGGTCCTGCCCCGGCGCAAACGCAGGACCGGCCGCCCCTGCCGGAGCTGCTGCAGCGTGCCGGGGCCATGAACAACCGCGGCGTCCCCGACCTCACGGCGCTCGACGCCTCCCCGACGCGCGGCCAGCAGATGCCGTTCTTCCGGGCCGTGATGGCCGCGCCGCTGGAGGCGCCCTACCGGGCCGGCGTGCTGGCAGATTCCTTTCGCGCCGCGAGCGGATCGCCGCATGAACTGGTCGGCCTCGCAGGATCGCTCTCGGGTGCGCGGCTGCGCCGACCCATCGGCTCCGGCATGAGCGCCATCGAGGCGCGGCTGCGCACGGCGCCCGACCCGCTCGCCGCCGGCCTGGCGTGGATGGCTTCCACGAAGGCGGGCGCCAGCTGGGTGCCGGCCCTGCCCGATCACGCGCAGCTGCCCGGGCCCTTGCGCTACGAGCTCGCGCGTGTTCTCGCCGCCATGGCGCAGTCGCACCAGTTCCTGCAACGCGCCTTCGAGCGCTTTCCCCCGGGTGTGTCGCCCGCCTTGCTGCGCAAGCAGGGGCTCGAAGGCGAGCTCTCGCTGTTCGAGGCACCGGACTACCGGCAGCTGCTGCCGCTGGTGGAGACCCAAGCCCTGCTCGCCGGCATGCTCGACCTGGTGGGCGCGGTCTAAGGCCTGCAGGCCTTCGTGAAGAAGGAAGCGGCACTGCCTTCGGTGGCGTGGTCGCTGCAGACGCCCTTCGGCTGGATCGTCGTCGACACCACCGGCCGCGACAACCGCCACCAGGTGAAGGATGCCCTGCTGGTGCTGGATGTCGGCGGCGACGACGCCTACGAGTTCCTGGCGCGCAGCGACACGCACGCGATCAGCGTGCTCCTGGACCATCGCGGCAACGACAGCTATGCGACGGCCTCGCCCGGCGCTGACCCGTCCAGCGCGACGCTCGGCTACGGCATCCTCTGGGACACCGAAGGGGATGACCGCTACCGGGGAGGCGAACAGGCGCAGGCTTCCGCGCTCTTCGGCGCAGCGCTGCTGGTCGACGGCGGTGGCAGCAATCGCTTCGTGGCGAGCAGCCATTCGCAGGCCCATGCGATCGGCGGGGTGGCGGTGCTGGCCAGTGCCGGCGGCGACGACGCGTTCACCGCGCAGGCCTTCTCGCAGGCGAGCGGCGGCCCGGGCGGCGTGGCGGTGCTGGTCGACCCCGGCGGCAACGATCGCTACACCCTGGACAAGGTGCCGCTGGTGCGGCCTTCCCCGCAGCTGCCGGACCGCAACACCTCCATGGGACAAGGTGCCGGCTACGGCCTGCGCGGGGTTTTCTTCGACGGCCGATCCACGGCCGGAGGCATCGGCATCTTGCTGGACCTGGCGGGCAACGATCGCTATGACGCCCAGGTGTTCGCGCAGGGCGTCGGCTACTACGAAGGCCTGGGCATGCTGCTGGACGACGGCGGCAACGACAGCTTCGACGCGCCCTGGTACGCCATGGGCGCAGGGGTTCACTACGCCGCCGGCATCTTGCTCAAGCGCGGTGTCGGCAGCGATGTCTACCGGTCGACGCACGAGATGGTGCTGGGCATCGGCAACGACCTGTCCGTCGGCATCTTCGTCGACGAGGGTGGGGACGACGATTACGCGGTCGGCCAGCTGAGCCTCGGAGTGGCGCACGCGAACAGCACCGGCGTCTTCGTCGATGCAGCCGGCGACGATCGCTACACCGTCGCGTCGCCAACGTGCCGCGCATTGGGAGCCGCGTACCAGCACGCGTGGGGCAACCCGCGCGAGGTCTTGCCGAACCTGGGGCTCTTCATGGACTTGGGCGGTGTGGACAGCTATCCATCGCATTGCACGCGCGCGAAGGACAACGCGCTCTGGGCCGGGCCGCGCGTGTGGCCGTTGCTGAATCTTCCGAGCGAGGCGGGGGGCGGCGTGGATGGTGAATGGCCGCTGCCGTTGGCATTGCGGCTGTTGACGCGACCTGCGCCTCCTGGGGCGGGGCAATGAGGTCTGGTGCACGGTGTGGCGGCGGGGTGGGGCATGCTGGTGACGTCCCCTACGACGAGCCGCTAAGGTGAAGGCGCGACCGCTGGAGTATCAATCCGGCGGTCGGATTCGGGCGGAGCAGGAGTCTGTCAAGAGGCGCGCCGGAACTAGGCTTGCCAAGAGTTCTGCCTGTATCCGCCAGGGTGTCCGCCGGCTATTGCACGCTTGCGGCGACCTGCTGACAGCCGGAGAGCTCTGGGACTTTATCCGAACGGGCAAAGACAACACTCGAGCACCTGCATCTCCTCAGTGCTTGTGACTTGCAGGCGCCGCTGCAGCGACCGGCAGCGAAACTTGAACCTCTCGTAGCTTGCCCCCGACGTCGCGGAACTGCAAGGTGAGCGGCAATGTCATTCCGGGGTTGAGCTTCGCCTTCAAGTCCATCAGCATGAAGTGGTACCCGCCCGGCTTGAACTCCACTCGCTGGCCGGCCGCTAACTCGAGCCGGTCGACAGCCCGCATCTTCATGAAATCCCCCTCCAGCTTCATCTCATGGATCTCCACGATGCCAGCAGCGGGCGAGGCCGCCCCCAGTAGAGTGACGGGTTCGCGCGCGACAAAGGTCATGTAGGCGCCGCTGGACACTTGGCCGGGCAGCACTGCCCGCGCCCATGGCCCCTCAACGGCGACAGGAGCGGCGGGTTGCGCGTGCGCCCCCGCAGCGACGGCAAGGGCCAGTGCGACAAGCAAGTTCTTCATGGTGCCATCTCCCCTCAATGGTTGTGGCCGGCGCCACCGCCCGGAAGAACTTCAAGGACCGCGGCGGGCGCCTTCAGGTCCGAGCGTTTCTCACCGGGGCGAGGCACCTCCACCCAGTCCAAGCGGCCTTCCTCGCACAACTGCCGAACCGGCCAGTACAGGGTCCCCGCTTCCCCCGGAAGGGTCGCCAGCAGCACGAACTCGTCGTAGTGCGCACTGGCCAGCATGTCCTCTCTCGTGCGGGCCGTCCAGGTAACGCGTACCACGTCGTCGGTGACGGTGCGGCCGTGTCTGGTCTCGCGCACGGGCAGCGGGGCGCGTTCTACG
>DATAGN010000079.1:0-2448 GCA_036263715.1 Ramlibacter sp. | reverse complement strand
CCCCCAGATCTACCGCGCCATCGGCTGCGAGGTCATCGAGATGTTCAGCGAGGTGGACGGCAATTTCCCGAACCACCATCCGGACCCGAGCAAGCCGGAGAACCTGCGCGACCTGATCGCGAAGCTGAAGGAAACCGGGGCCGACCTCGGCCTGGCCTTCGACGGCGATGGCGACCGGCTGGGCATCATCACGCGCGAAGGCAACAACATCTACCCGGACCGCCAGATGATGCTCTTCGCGCAGGACGTGCTTTCGCGCGTGCCCGGCGCGCCGATCCTGTTCGACGTGAAGTGCACGCAGCGCCTGGCGCCCGCCATCAAGGCCGCCGGCGGCGAGCCCATGATGTACAAGACCGGCCACTCGCTGATCAAGGCCCGCATGCGCGAAGTGAATTCGCCGCTGGGCGGCGAGATGAGCGGGCACATCTTCTTCAAGGAGCGCTGGTACGGCTTCGACGACGGCACTTATGCCGGCTGCCGCCTGCTGGAGATCCTGTCGAAGCATCCGGACCCGAGCGCCGTGCTGAACAACCTGCCCACCAGCTTCTCCACGCCGGAACTGAACGTGAAATGCGAGGAAGGCGAGCCGCACCGTGTGGTCGCCGAACTGGTGAAGAAGGCGAGTTTTCCGCAGGCGCAGGTGTCCACGATCGACGGCGTGCGGGTCGACTGGCCGGACGGCTTCGGCCTGCTGCGCGCCTCGAACACCACGCCGGTGCTGGTGATGCGCTTCGAAGGGCACACGCAGGAGGCGCTGCACCGTATCGAAGCGGACATGCTCAAGCTGCTGCGCAGCGTGAAGCCCGACGCCCAGGTCGCCGAAGCCGCCCATTGAATCGCCGACAATGGCGGCTTGAGAGTCCTGATCGTCAAGCTGTCCTCGCTGGGTGACGTGGTGCAGACGCTGCCCGTCGTGCACGACATCCAGTCCCACCTGCCCGGCGCCGCCGTGGACTGGGTGGTTGAGGAGGCGTTCGCACCGCTGCTGCGCACCGCGCGCACCGTCAGCCGCGTCCTGCCGGTCGCGCAGCGCCGCTGGCGCAAGTCGCGCTGGGCGCCTGCCGTGCGGCACGAGCAGCGCGAGTTCGTGCGGGCGCTGCGCGAGCACAGCTACGACGCGGTGCTGGACCTGCAGGGGCTGATCAAGTCGACGCTGGTGGCGCGCAAGGCGCGGCTGGCCCCTGGGGGCTTCACGGCGACCTTCGGCAACCGCAGCGAGTTGTGCGGCTACGAGTGGCCGGTGCGCTACCTCGTGCAGCGCACGGTGCCGATGCCCAAGCGGATCCATGCCGTGGCGCGCACCCGCTGGCTGGCGGCCGGCGCGCTGGGGTACGGGACCCAGGTCGTCGATCAGGCCCCGGTGTACCCGTGGAGCAGCGAGCCCGCCGCCGGCAAGCCGCAGGTGGTGTTCGCGCACGGCACCACGCGCGCCGACAACGAGTGGCCGCAGGCGCACTGGCGCGCATTGGGCGAGCGCTTCGCGCGGGAAGGCTTCGAGGTGCTGCTGCCGCAGGCGGGGGCGCGCGAGGCGAGGTTGGCACAGGAACTGGCCGGCGCCATCGGTCCCGCTGCGCAGGTGCTGCCGCCCATGGACCTGGCTTCGCTGCTCGCGCGCATGGCGCAGGCCAGCGGCCTGGTCGGGGTCGACAGCGGCATCGCGCACATGGGCGTGGCGCTGGGGCTGCCGCTGGTGCAGATCTTCAGCCAGCCGCGCGTGTGGCGCGCGGGGCCGGTCGGCGTCGCCCACCAGCAGGCCGTCGGCGGCGACCACGTGCCCGGTGTCGACGAGGTCTGGGCAGCGTGGCAGGCCTGCTGGTCCGCCCGCGCCGCCGAAGCGGTGACCTGAACGCGTGCGCAAGCTCTATTCGATCGGCATGTATGCGGCGCAGCCCCTGCTGCGGCGCAAGCTGCGCAGGCGCGGCGTCAAGGAGCCCGGCTACCTGGAACACGTGGAGGAGCGTTTCGGCCGCTACGACGACATCACCGAACACGGCCGCCTGTGGATCCACGCGGTGTCGCTCGGCGAGACGCGGGCAGCGGCCATCCTGATCGACGCCTTGCGCCGTGCGCAGCCCGGCTTGCGCCTGCTGTTGACGCACGGCACGGCGACCGGACGCGCCGAGGGCCAGCGCCTGCTGCGTGAGGGCGACGCGCAGGCGTGGCTGCCGTGGGACACCCCGCGAGCCGTGGCCGGCTTCCTGGACCACTTCCGGCCCAGCGCCGGCATCCTGATGGAGACGGAGGTCTGGCCCAACCTGGCGGCTGCGTGCCGCGGACGCGAGGTGCCGCTGGTGCTCGCGAACGCGCGGCTTACGGAGAAATCGCTGAACCAGGCGCTGCGGCTGGCGCGGCTCTCGCGTCCCGCTTACGCCGCGCTGCGCGCCGTCTGGGCGCAAACGGAAGGCGATGCGCGCCGGCTCGCCCAGGCGGGTGCGACGGTGAAAGGCG
>DATAGN010000078.1:0-7340 GCA_036263715.1 Ramlibacter sp. | reverse complement strand
CCGACAGGCCGACGCACCAGATGCTGCGCTCCTTCAGCTCGCCCAGCGTCCGGGCGAGGTTGGTCACCATGAAGTACGGCACCGTCTCGGCCGCGCCGCTGGCCACCTTGGCGACCGTCGCATTGACGCCGACAGCGTGGTCCTTGGGCGCGATCACCGCGTGCGCGCCGGCGCCATCGGCCACGCGCAGGCAGGCGCCCAGGTTGTGCGGATCGGTCACGCCATCCAGCACCAGCAGCAGCGGCGGCCCCTGCACGGCGTCGAGCAGGTCGTCCAGCGAGTTGGTCATGGCGATGGGCTCGACGCGCGCGACCACCCCCTGGTGGCCGGCGCTGCCCGCCAGGCGGCTCAGGCGCAGTCCGTCCGCCTCGACCGTCTTCAGGCCGGCCTCCTGCACCTTCTGCAGGAACTGGCGCATGCGCGCGTCCTTGCGCGCGGTGTCGACGTAGATCTCGAGAATGGACTTCGGGGCGGTGCGCAGGCGCACCCCCACCGCATGGAACCCGAACAGCACTTTGGGAGAGGACATCCCCGGGATTATCCCGGCTCGCCCGCCCCCTTCCCGAAGGGCCTAGTCGAGCTTGGCGCCCGAGGCCTTCACCACGTGCGCCCACTTCTGGATGTCGTCCTGCAGGATGCGGGCGAACTGCTCGGGCGCGGTCACGTAGGGATCGGCGCCGGACGCCGCGAACTTCTCGAGCAGGTCGCGGTCCTTCAGCACCTCGGCGACGTCCGCGTTGATCCTGCGCACCACGGCCTCGGGCGTGCCGGCCGGTGCCAGCAGGCCGAACCACGGGCTCAGTTCGAAGCCGGTGAGGCCCGCTTCGGCCAGCGTGGGGACGTTGGGGAAAGCGGCGGAACGGCGGGTTCCGGTCACGGCCAGCGCCCGCACCTTTTCACCGCGGATGTGCCCCGCCACCGAGGGCAGGCTCGTGAACGTCATCTGGATCTGGCCGCCGATGGTGTCGGTCAGCGCTCCGGCGGCGCCCTTGTACGGCACGTGCACGAGCTTGATGCCCTGGTTCATGTTGGCCATCTCGCCCAGCAGGTGGTTCAGCGAGCCGTTGCCCGCGGAACCGAAGTTCACCTTCCCCGGGTTGGCCTTGGCGTACGCCACCAGTTCCTGCATCGTCTTCGGCGCGAAGTTCACGTGCGTCACGACGGCAAAGGGCACCGTCGCCAGCGTCGCCACCGTCGCGAAGTCCTTGTACGGATCGTAGGGCAGCGACTTGTAGAGGCTGCCGTTGATCGCCTGCGTGCCCACGTAGCTCATGAGAAGCGTGTAGCCGTCGGCCGGCGAGCGGGCGACATACTCGGTACCGACGTTGCCGCCGGCGCCTGCCTTGTTCTCCACCACGACCGGCTGGCCCCAGCGGTCCGACAGCTTCTGGCCCACGATGCGCGCCAGCGCGTCGGAGGCGCCGCCGGGCGTCTGCGGCACGACGATCCTCACCGGCTTGTTCGGAAACGCCTGCCCGAAGGCGGTGCCGGTCGACAGCGCCAGGGCGGCGACGGCCAGCGTGGCGAGGAAGCGGGATCGAGTGGGCATGGGTACCTCTAGCGGGGAATGTCGCCGGCCAGCGTGATCCTGTGCATCACGCGGCGATGGCCGTGGTAGTCGTTGACGGGGTTGTGCTGCACGCAGCGGTTGTCCCAGAAAGCCAGCGAGCCGGGCTGCCAGGAAAAGCGGCAGGTGAATTCCGGCTTCACCTGGTGCTGGTACAGGAACTGCAGCAGCGGCGCGCTTTCCTCTTCGGTCATGCCGTCGAAGCGCACCGTGTGTGCCACGTTGACGTACAGCGCCTTGCGGCCGGTCTCCGGATGGGTGCGCACCACCGGGTGCGTGGCGACATAGTCCTTGCGGGCCTCGGCGCGGCCGTCGGAGGCGATGCGGTCCTCGCGCGTCTTGGACACGTCGGCCTTGGCCGAACTGTTGATGGCCCGCAGCGGCGCGAGCAGCTTGCGCATGCCCTCCGACAGCGCCTCGTAGGCAAGGTACTGGCTCGCGAACAGCGTGTCGCCGCCGTGCGGCGGCACCTCGCGCGCGAGCAGCATCGACCCCATGGGCGGCTGCTCCAGGTAGGTGGTGTCCGAATGCCAGATGCCGCCGAAGTTGCTGCGCTCGTGCTCCAGCTTCTTCACTTCGATGATCACGGGATAGCCGGGCAGCCCCTTGACGAAGGGGTACTCGATCGGCTCCCCCATCGCCTGGGCGAAGCGCAGGTACTGCGCCGCATCCAGTGGCTGGTCGCGCAGGAAGATGACCTGGTGCTCCAGCAGCACCTGCCGCACCGCCGCGGCTTCGCCGGGCGTCAGGCCCGCGGCGAGGTCGATCCCGTGGATCTCGGCGCCCAGGGCGCCGGCGATGCGCTTGACGGTCAGCTGCGTCATGGTGACGACGATGCTAGGGGCCGTGCGTCGTGCGCGGAATGTGGGAATCCCTCAGTCGACCTGCGCGATGCGGCCGGCCTCGATGGTGATGCGGCGTTCGCAGCGTTCGGCGATGCCGCGGTCGTGCGTCACCAGCACCAGGGTCGTGCCCTGCTCCCGGTTCAGGTCGAACATCAGCTGCATCACGGTCTCGCCGGTGGCGAAATCGAGGCTGCCGGTGGGCTCGTCGGCCAGCAGCACCGCCGGCTGGACCACGAAGGCGCGGGCCAGCGCCACCCGCTGCTGCTCGCCGCCGGACAGCACCTTCGGGTAGTGGCCCAGCCGTTCGTTCAGGCCGACGCGTCCGAGCATCTCCGCGGCGGCCTTGCGGGCGTCGCGGCGGCCGGCCAGTTCCAGCGGCAGCATCACGTTTTCGAGCGCCGTCAGGTTCCCCATGAGCTGGAAACTCTGGAACACGAACCCCACCTTCCTGGCTCGCAGTTCCGCGCGGTCGTCCTCGTCCAGCGCGAACAGGTCCTCGCCGGCCAGGCGCACCGTCCCTTCGGTGGGGGTGTCCAGGCCGGCGATGATCGACAGCAAGGTGCTCTTGCCGGAGCCGGAGGCCCCCACGATGGCGGCGGTCTCCCTCGGCGCCAGCGAGAAATCGATATCGCGGAGAATGGTGAGCGTCCCGGTCGAGTCGGTGACCGACTTGTGGACGTGATCGACGGAAATGATGGATTCAGACATGCAGTGGAGGTTTTGGCCGCGGCGCCACTTTATCGCCGCCCTGGCGGCAGCCGCGTTCGCGCCCGTGGCGCGCAGTGCCGGCGCGCCCGTGATCCTGGTCCTCGGTGACTCCTTGAGCGCCGAGTATGGCCTGAAGCGCGGCAGCGGGTGGGTGGCGCTGCTGGAACAGCGGCTGGCGCAGCAGAAGGTGAGCGCGAAGGTCGTCAATGCCAGCATCAGCGGCGAGACCACCTCCGGCGGCCGCTCGCGCCTGCCCGCGCTGCTGGCGCAGCACAAGCCGACGCACGTGCTGATCGAGCTCGGGGGCAACGACGCGCTGCGCGGCCTGCCCCTGGATGGCACCGAGGACAACCTGTCGCAGATGACGCAGGCCGCGCAAAAAGCCGGCGCCAGGGTGCTGATCGTCGGCATGCAGGTGCCGCCCAACTACGGCGGCGACTACGCGCGGCGCTTCTCCGGCCTGTTCGAGAAGGTTGCCAAGCAGCACAAGGCGGCACTGGTGCCCTTCTTCCTGCAAGGCGTGGCGGATGGCCCGGATGCGCGTTCGCTGTTCCAGGCCGATGGCATCCATCCGCGCGCGGAGGCGCAGCCGAGGATGCTGGACAACGTCTGGCCGGAACTGAAGAAGATCCTGGGATGAGCGTGAAGCCGATCGCGGCGGCCGACGCCATGGCGCGCCTGGCCGACTTCGACGCGGTCATCGATGCGCGCAGCGAGAGCGAGTACGCCGAGGACCGGATGCCGGGCGCGATCAACTGGCCCTCGCTCGACGACGCCCAGCGGCACGAGGTGGGCACGCTGTACAAGCAGGTGAGCCCCTTCGATGCGCGCAAGCGCGGTGCCGCGCTGGTGGCCGCGAACATTGCGCGGCACATCGAGCGCGAGGTGATGGACAAGCCCAAGGGCTGGAAGCCGCTGGTCTACTGCTGGCGCGGCGGCCAGCGCAGCGGCTCGCTGTCGCTGGTACTGGGGCAAATCGGCTTTGCCGTGCACATCGTCGAGGGCGGCTACAAGGCCTTCCGCGGTGCGGTGCTCGCCGAGCTGCCGGTGCTGGCGCAACGCCTGTCCTACCGCGTCGTCTGCGGCCCCACGGGCTCGGGCAAGACGCGCCTGCTGCAGGCGCTGGAAGCCGCGGGCGCGCAGGTGCTGGACCTGGAAGGCCTGGCGAGCCACCGCAGCTCGGTGCTCGGGCTCATCCCGGGGCAACCGCAGCCGACGCAAAAGCGTTTCGACACTCTGGTTTGGGAGAAGCTGCGCGCCTTCGATCCGGCGCGACCGGTGTACGTGGAAAGCGAAAGCAAGAAGGTCGGCAACGTGGCCGTTCCCGAGGCGCTGATGGAAGCGATGCGCGCGAGTCCGTGCGTGCGCCTGGACCTCAGCGACGACGAGCGCGTGCAACTGCTGCTGGAGGACTACGCCTTCTTCAGCGACGACCGGGAACTGTTTTGCCGGCGGCTGGAGGCGCTGACGCAGTTGCGCGGGCGCGAGCAGGTGCAGGCCTGGCAGGCGCAGGTGCGCTCGGGCGAGATCGAGGCGGTGGTGCGCGAGTTGCTGGTGAAGCACTACGACCCGGGCTATGCGGGTTCGACGTCGCGCAACTTCAAGGGCTTCGGCGAGGCGCAGGTGGTGGCGCCGCGGGATCGGACGCCGCAGGCGCTGGCGGAACTGGCGGCTCAGATGGTGCGGTCCTGAACGTCGGGGTTCGGGCTGCGCCGCTCACCCCGACCTACGCACGATGTTGGGTTGCGCTGCGCGCAACCCAACCTACGAAAACATCGGGTCGGTTGGGTTGCCCGCAGGGCACCCCAACACTCATGCGCCCATCTTCCCCAGCGCCTGCTCCAGGTCCGCCTGCAGGTCCTCCACCGCTTCGAACCCGATCGAGAAGCGCACCAGCACGCCCTCGTGCCCCCAGGTCCCCAGCGCCCGCGAGCGCATGGCCGGGATGTCATAAGGCACCACGAGGCTCATGGGCCCGCCCCACGAGTAACCCAGCTTGAACAGCTGCAAGGCATCGCAGAACGCATCGACCTGGGCGCTGGTGAAGCGCTTGTCGAAGACGATGGAGAACAGCCCCGCGGCCAGGCCCTCCTCGCCGCACAGCGCCTTCCAATGCTCGTGCCCGGGGGAGCCTTCGAAGGCGGGATGCAGCAGCTGCGCCACCTCCGGCCGCTCGCGCAGCCACGCCGCGAGTTGGCGCGCCGCGCGGTCCTGCGCCTCGTAGCGCACCCGCATGCTGGCCAGCCCGCGCAGCACCGCTTCCACATCGTTCGCCCCCACGCCCCAGCCCAGGCGCATGTGCGTGAGCTTCATCTGCTGGTGCAGCTTCTCGTCGCGGGTGACGATGCTGCCCATGAGGACGTCGCCACCGCCGCTGGGGTATTTCGTCAGCGCCTGCACCACGATGTCGGCGCCGCTGTCCGGCGTGAAGCGCTCTCCGTGGCCCAGGTCGAAGCCGTTGAAGGCCAGTCCGGCGCCCCAGGTGTTGTCCAGCGCGGTGAGCACGCCTTGCTGGCGGCAGATGTGCGCCAGGTGCGCGATGGGGCCGAACTCCATCGTCACCGAGCCCGGGGCTTCCAGCCACACCAGTTTCGTTTTCGGCCCGATCCGCGCCTGCAGGTCCTGCGGCTGCATCGGGTGGTACAGCTGGTACGAGATGCCGAAGTTCTTCAACTCGCCTTCGGCGAGGTTCTTCGACGGGCCGTACACGTTGTCGGGGATCAGCACCTCGTCCCCGGCCTTCAGCAGCGAGAGGGAGACGTTGGCGATCGCCGCCAGGCCACTGGGCACCAGGATGCACTGCTTGCCGCCTTCGAGCGTGGCGATGCGCTCTTCCAGCGTGAAGCTGGTGGGCGTGCCGTGCAGGCCGTAGGTGTAGCCGCCCTTGTGCCGCCAATCGCGTGCCCGCATCGCGGCCACGTTGGGGAAGATGATCGTGGAGGCCTTGTAGACACCAGGCTGCGGCGCCGCGAAGCCCGCGGGCGGCTGGTAGGGATGGTGGATGAGGTCGGTCACCGGCTTGCGCATGCGCCGATGGTACGGCCTCGTGCCTCCGTGGCGGCGGGCTGCCGGTGGTGATGAAGCCGTGCTGACGCCGGCCGCCACGCCGTCCTTCCGCCCCGGTATGCTCGCCGGCGTTGGGAATGAAGGATTTGCATGCTGCTGGACTATTCACCGGACGCGATCGACGTCCAGATCTCGGAACTCCTCGTGGCGACCGCCGATGAAGCCGATGAAGCGGTGGACGACCGCGTCTGCGCCGTGCTGCGCCTGCTGCGCGAAAAGCTGGGCATGGACGTCGTTTTCGTCTCCCGCTTCGAGGACGGCCGCCGCACTTTCCTGAACGTGGACCATGCGCCCGGCGCGGACGTGATCGCGGCCGGCCAGTCCGACCCGCTGGAGGAAAGCTGGTGCCAGCGCGTGGTGGACGGCCGCATCCCGGAAGCGATCCCGGATGCGCGGCCCTACATCGCCGCCGGCAAGGTGCCCGCCCCGCCCTTCCCGATCGGCACGCACCTGAGCACGCCCGTGCCCGCGCGCAACGGCGAGGCCCTGGGCACCCTGTGCTGCTTCAGCTTCCAGCCGAAGGAAACGCTCCACGGTTCGGACGTGAAGCGCCTGAAGTACGCGGCGCAGCTGCTGGCGGACAGGCTGGCGGCTTGACAAGACCACTGCGAAAGTCGCTTGCGACTTTTCGCAGTGAATGACTTAGATCTTCCACTTCTCCATCAGCTTTTCGGGGCGCATCGCGTCGTAGCTCTCGAAGGGCTGGTGGATCCACGGGTTCGTCGGCAGGAACTCCACCGAATAGTCCGGCGTGAACTTGCTGATGCCCTTGGTCCACAGCACCGCGGTGCGCAGCTCGCTCACCTTGGTGTACTTGGCACGCAGCATCTCCAGCACCTTGTGCAGCGTCAGGCCCGAATCGGCCAGGTCGTCGACCAGCAGCACCTTGCCCGCGATCTCGCCCTTGGGCGTGGTGATGTAGTGCGCGATGTCCAGGTGGCCCTGCACCGTGCCGGCCTCGGCCCGGTAGGAGCTGGTGGACATGATCGCCAGCGGCTTGTCGAAGATGCGCGAGAGGATGTCGCCCGGCCGCATGCCGCCGCGCGCCAGGCACAGGATGGTGTCGAACTGCCAGCCGGACTGGTGGATCTTGATCGCCAGCTTCTCGCAGAGGTTGTGGTACTCGTCATAACTGACGTACAGGTGCTTGCCGT
>DATAGN010000077.1:0-2852 GCA_036263715.1 Ramlibacter sp. | reverse complement strand
TCGCACCCTCCATCTCCATCGCCGGGGACCTGATCCGCGCCAACCTGCCGCGCCCCTCCTGACGAGCGGTGCGGAGTGCTGCCCGGGGGGTCATCCGGTGATGATCGGACGCAGCGTCTCGCTCTCCGCGACGACGAAATCAAAGAACGCGGACACGCGTGGCGTGCGCCGTAGCTCCGGTGTCGTCAACACACGCCAGATGCGCGTCAGCTCGGGAATGGGCGCGATCACCTGCACGAGATCGGGCTCCGCATCGCCCAGGGCGACAGGAAGTGGCGCCACTCCCACGCCGGCCTTGGCCGAGTAGACCAGCCCCAACACGCTGTTGCTGCGCGCGACGAGCGACGCATCCGGCACCACCTTGCGGAGCCACGCGGCGATGCGATGCTTTGCCATCGTGTCGTCGAAGCCGACGAGTGCATGCTGCGCAAGATCCTCCACGCGCTCCGGCCGCCCATGGCGCTCGATGTAGGTCCGGCTTGCGTACACGGCCCAGATGGAGTCGCCGATCTTGCGCCCCACAAGCTCGCCGTCATCGGTGTCGCCCGAGCGAAGAGCCACGTCGGCATCCCCCTTCATCAGGTCCACGTACTTGTCGCTCATGACGAAGTGGACCTCGAGGGCCGGGAAGCGCGCGCGGAACCGGTCCAGGAACGTCGACTGCGTGATCCGGTAGACGATCGGCTCCGGGCACGTCACGCGAATGACGCCGGTGACGTCGGCCAGCGCCCCTGCAAGCTGCTGCTCGAAGGCCAGCACGGCCTGCTCGATTCGCTCCGCGTGCGGCAGCATCGTCTGGCCGAACTCGGTCAGGCGGTATCCGCCCGGCAGCCGCTGCACGAGGCGCTGGCCCAGGCGTCGCTCCAGCTCGACGAGCCGCCGCTGCACGGTCGACTGGTCGACGCCCATGGCGCGGCCGGCGGCCAGGGTACTTCCATGGCGGGCAACGCCAAGCAGGTACTTGACGTCGTCCCAGTGGAAGGCGAGAGGGCTATGCGTCATTGCGGCCCCCATTCTGCAGCCTTGCGCCTTACGGCGGGCCGCGCCGGCGCCTACCCTTGCGCCGATCAACACACAAGGACATCGCCATGGAAGACAGTTGCGTTCGCGGGATGGAAGAGCGCTCGGTGCCACCGGGCCAGGAGTCGGCGTCCAAGGCAGCAATGCGCAGGCAGTGGGATGCGGCCGCGCCAGGCTGGAACGCCTACACGCCAGAGATCCGGAAATGGCTGGGCCCGGCGACGGATGCGATGCTCGGCATGGCTGGCGTGGCACCCGGCGCGCGCGTGCTGGACGTCGCCGCCGGGGCGGGCGACCAGACGCTCGCCCTCGCTGAGCGCGTGGGCCCCCACGGCCGTGTGCTCGCGACCGATCTCTCGCCGGCCATCGTGGCGCTTGCGAGGGCCAACGCAGCAGGCGCCGGGCTCGCCAATGTGCAGGCCCGGGTGGCCGACGGCGAAAACCTGCAGGTCGAGGCGGCCTCGTTCGATGCTGCCGTCTGCCGGCTCGGCCTGATGTTCTTCCCGGACCCGCTGCGGGGCCTGCGCGAGATGCACCGGGCGCTGCGGCCCGGCGGCGGGGCTTGCACGATCGTGTTTTCGACTCCGCAGAGGAATCCTTGCCTGGCCATCCTGCTGTCAACGGCGCTGAAGCATGCCGGCTTGCCAGTGCGCGATCCGTACTTGCCCGGCGGCCTGCTCAGCCTCGGTCGGCCGGGGCGCATGAACGAGCTCTTCGAGGCCGCAGGCTTTCGCGAGGTGGCGACCACGGCGATCGACGCCCCCTTTCGACTGCCCTGCGTCGAAAGCTATCTCGACTTCATTCGCACTTCGGCGAGTCCGATCCAGCAGATCCTGGGCCGCCTGGCGCAACGGCAGGCCGACGCCGCCTGGGACGACATTCGGGAACGCCTGTCGGCCTTCACGACTGCGCAGGAATGGAAGGGCCCCAACGAACTGCTCCTGACCGCGGGGGTGCGCTGACATGAAAAACCACTCTCCATCCAGACGCTCGTTCCTGCGCGGCGGTTCTGTCGCCCTCACGGGATGGGCCGCCATGGGCCTGGGCACCAACGCCCATGCGCAACCGTCCGCTGAGCCGGTGCGGATTTTGTGCAGTGGCCCCGCGGGAAGCATTCCGGACATCATCGCGCGCCGCGTTGCGGAGCAGCTCACCGGACGTTCCACTCACGCGGCCATCGTGGAAAACCGGCCGGGCGCTGCCGGGCAGATCGCCGTGGGCGCGCTGAAAGCCGCGTCTTCGAGTTCGTCGACCTTGTTGCTGGCGCAGGGGGCCGTGGCAACGGTTCATCCCTTCCTGTACTCCAGGCTTGCCTATGACCCGGCCGTCGACCTTCGCCCGGTTTCGCTGGCCGGCGAGATGACCCTGGCACTCGCGGTGGGCCCATCGGTGCCGGCCGCCGTGACCAACACGCGTGAACTCGTGGAGTGGATGCGTCGCAACCCGAAGCTGGCCAACGCAGGGTCGCCCGGCAGCGGGACCTTGCCTCACCTCCTGGAAGTCATGCTGTTTCGGGAAAGCGCGGTGCCCTGGCAGCACGTCGTTTATGCGGGCGGGCCGCCCGCCATCGTGGACCTGCTGGGAGGCCAGATCGCCGCACTGGTGCTGCCAGAAGGGCTGCTGCGGCAACACAGGGAGGCCGGCCGCCTGCGCATCCTGGCCACCTCCGGAGCGAAGCGCACTGCCTACCTGCCGGATGTCGCGACGCTGCTGGAACAGGGTTATCGCGACCTGGTGGTGAGCGAGTGGTTCGCATTCTTCATGTCAGCGACTGCGTCGACATCCGCCATCGACGCCGCTTCGGCAGCGGTCCGTACAGCGCTCGCGCGACC
>DATAGN010000076.1:0-4691 GCA_036263715.1 Ramlibacter sp. | reverse complement strand
ACCGGGCCGAACTCAGGCCGCCGTGCGAACCCGTCACCGCGAGGCAGCCCGCGTCGCGAGCATCGAGCTCGGTCACGGAATCGACGATGCGCAGGGCCGGCATGGGTTCGAAAGAAAGCCGCCCTCGGGCGGCTCGGTGCTCACGCGCGTGCGCGGATCACTCCACGTACACGTTCGCCGCCTTGATCAGCGGGCTCCACTTGCCGATCTCGGCTTGCAAGAACTTGCGGTGCTCGGCGGGGTCCGTTCGGCGATCGTTCACGACCACGGCGCCCAGGCCCTCTTCGCGCTTGATGAATTCGGGATCCTTCAGCGCCGCCTTCAGGGCGTCGTTCAGCTTCTTCAGCACCGGCGCCGGCGTGCCCTTGGGCGCGTACAGGCCGTGGAAGATGCTGACGTTGAAGTCCTTCACGCCGAGTTCCTGCATGGTCGGCACGTCCTTCAGCGCCGGGATCGTCAGGCGCTTGGGCGTGGAGACCGCGTACACCTTCACCTTCTTGCCTTCGATGGCGGCGGTGGTGTTGGTGGTCTGGTCGCACATCAGGTCGATCTGGCCGCCCATCAGGTCGGTCATGGCCGGGGCCGTGCCCTTGTAGGGCACGGCGGTCATGTCGACGCCCAGCGCGCTTTGCAGCAGCATCCCGCACAGGTGCGAGGCCGAGCCCACGCCGGCGTTGCCCAGGTTGATCTTGCCCTTGTTCGCCTGGATCCAGGAGACCAGTTCCTTCCAGTTGTTCGCGGGCAGGCCCGGCTTGCCGATGATCGTCATCGGCACGTCGTTGATCATGCCCAGGTACTCGAAGTCCTTGCTGACGTCGAAAGGGATGTTGCGCACCAGCGTGGGCATCGTGGCCATGCCGATGTGGTGGACCAGCAGCGTGTGGCCGTCCGCGGGCGCCTTGGCGACCTTGTTCGCGCCGATCGAGCCGCCGGCACCGGCTGCGTTGTCGACGATCACGGTGGTGCCGCCCAGGGGCTTGCGCAGTGCTTCGGCCAGGTCACGCGCCACCTTGTCGGTGGGGCCGCCGGCGGTGAAGGGCACGACGATGGTGATCGGCTTGCCGCCCGGGAAATCCTGGGCGAGCACGGGCACGGCGGCGGCCACGAGGGCCAGCGGCACCAGCTTCTGGAACAGCTTGTTCATGGGGAGACTCCAACGACGGTTTGTGAATGGCGCGCATCCTGGAGAACGCACGCCCGATGTTGCGGCAACACCGGAAAGTAAACATTGTCCGGCATCAGGAAACCGCTTCGTGTGCGTGTCCGCCTACAAACCGGCAAAGGATTGTGAAGCGCCCTACTTGTAGCTGCGGGCGTCCTCGATCACCTTGCCATCGTTGGGCAGGCTGCCCGGCTGCACCAGTTGCACGTCGGCGCGAAGCTTGGTCACGTCGCGCACCACTTCGCCGATGCGGGCATCCAGCCCTTGCGCCGAAGCCGCCGTCTCCACCTGCAGCGTCATGACGTCGTTGGCCATCTCACCGCTCACGACCAGGCGGGCCTTGACGATCTCCGGGAAGCGCCGCGTGATGTCCGCCACCTGGGAGGGGTGCACGAACATGCCGCGGATCTTGGTGGTCTGGTCGGCGCGGCCGAGCCAGCCCTTGATGCGCATGTTGGTGCGGCCGGTCGGGTCGGTGCCCGGCAGCACGGCCGACAGGTCGCCCGTGCCGAAGCGGACGAGCGGGTAGCCGGGGTTCAGCGTCGTGACCACCACTTCGCCGACCTCGCCTTCCGGCACGGGATCGCCGGTGCCCGGCCGGACGATTTCGACCAGCACGCCTTCGTCGATCACCATGCCTTCGCGCGAAGCGGTTTCGTAGGCGATGAGGCCCAGGTCGGCCGTGGCATAGCTCTGGTACACCTGCATGCCGCGTTCGAGGAACCAGTCGCGCAGGCTCGGCGGGAACGCCTCGCCGCCCACCAGCCCCTTGCGAATGCTGGAGATGTCCGCCCTGGTCTCCTGCGCCTTCTCCACCAGGATGCGCAGGAAGCTCGGGGTGCCCGCGTAACCGTCGGGGCGCAGTTCGGCGATGGCCTGCAGCTGCTGTTCGGTCTGGCCGACGCCGGCGGGGAACACCGTGCAGCCCACGGCGTGCGCGCCCGACTCCATGATGAAGGCGCCGGGCGTCATGTGGTAGCTGAAGGCGTTGTGCACCAGCTCGCCGCTGCGAAAGCCCGCGGCGAACATCGCGCGGCCCACGCGCCAGTAGTCACGCGTGCTGCCGTCGGGTTCGTAGATCGGCCCCGGTGACGCGAAGATGCGCGGCATCGCCGGCCCGCGGACCAGCGCGGAGAAGCCACCGAAGCTGTCGCTGGCGCGCTGGGCCTTCTGCCGCTCCAGCAGTTCGCCCTTGCGCGTGACGGGCAGCTTCGCCAGCGCGGCGCGCGACGTGACCTTGCCGGTGTCGACACCCTGCAGGATCTCCGCATACGCCCTGGTGCTGCGCTGCGCGTGCGCCACCTGCGCCGGCAGCGCGGCGAGCAGCGCCGCCTCGCGTTGCGCGGGATCCCTCGTCTCGAGCGCGTCGAAGTGTTCGTTGTGCATGCTTGTCCGCTTTCCCGCGCTCACGCCAGCCAGCGCTTGCGCCGCTTGTAGCTCTTGGCCTCGCGGAAGCTCTTGCGCTGCCCGCCGCCGACGCCCAGGTAGAACTCCTTGACGTCTTCGTTGCTCGCGAGTTCGGAAGCGGGCCCGTCCATCACGATGCGGCCGCTTTCCATGATGTAGCCGTAGCCGGCGTACTTGAGCGCCATGTTGGTGTTCTGTTCCGCCAGGAGGAAGGTGACCTTCTCCTTGGTGTTGAGATCCTTCACGATTTCGAAGACCTCTTCCACGATCTGCGGCGCCAGGCCCATCGACGGCTCGTCCAGCAGCACCATGCTGGGATTGGCCATCAAGGCGCGGCCGATCGCGCACATCTGCTGCTCGCCGCCGGAGGTGTAGGCCGCCTGCGCGGTGCGGCGCTGCTTCAGGCGCGGGAAATACGTGTAGACCTTCTCCAGGTTCGCCGCCACTTCGCCCCGGTCGGTGCGGGTGTACGAGCCGGTGAGCAGGTTCTCCTCGATCGTGAGGTGGGCGAAGCAGTGCCGGCCCTCCATCACCTGCACCACGCCGCGCTTGACCAGGTCGGCCGGCGTGAGGTTCTCGATGCGTTCGCCGCGCAGCTCGATGGAGCCCTTGGTGACCGCGCCGCGTTCACCCTGGAGCAGGTTCGAGACGGCGCGCAGCGTCGTCGTCTTGCCCGCGCCGTTGCCCCCGAGCAGCGCCACGATGGCGCCTTGCGGCACCTGCAGCGACACGCCCTTGAGCACGAGGATCACGTGGTTGTAGATGACCTCGATGCCGTTGACGTTGAGAACGATGTTCTTGGGATCCATGGTCCTTTGGCCTTTGAACGAGCGAAGGGCGTGCCCATTCGCTCGGCGGCTCCTTGGAGCCGCTCCCCCTCCCGCCTGGCGGGAGGGGTTGGGGTGGGTGCCGTCAATTCCTGGCAATTGCCAGTCGACCGGCGCAGCCGGTCAAGACTGGCAGTCTGCGGTGGAACGCCGCTGCAGCTTCTTGTCCGCCAGGTACTTGTCCGCACCGGCCTTGACCATCGGCTTGATGATCTGCTCGTCGGCCTGGTACCAGTCGCTGGTGAAGTTCCACTTCTGGCCGTCCCAGGTGTGGATGCGCGCCCAGGTGGAACCCATGTGGTCCGAGCACGAGGTGCTGATCGGACGCAGCACGCCGGCGAAGCCCAGCTGGTCCAGCCGCTTCTGGTCCAGCGCCAGGTTCTCCAGGCCCCAGCGCACCTGCTCGGACGTCATCACCTTGCCCTTGCCGAAACGCTCCTGCGCGCGGCGCACGGCTTCGACGCCCAACATCTGGATGATCAGGCCGCGGGTGTACAGCACGGAGCCGACTTCGTCCCTCGGTCCGGTGCCCTGGCCCTTGTCGTGCACGAGCTTCAGGATGTCCTGGATCACCTTGGGCTGCTGCCCCGAGGTGTTGAGCGCCAGCGCGTTGTAGCCCTTGGCGTCTCCCACGTCCTTCACGTCCGGCTCCGCGCCCGACCACCAAACGCCGTACATCTTGTCGCGCGGGTAGCCCGTGGCCTGCGCTTCCTTCAGTGCGGTGGAGTTCATCACGCCCCAGCCCCACAGCATCACGTAGTCGGGACGCGTCTGGCGCACCTGCAGCCAGGCGGCCTTCTGCTCGACGCCGGGCGCCGTGACCGGCACCAGGTTCAGCTGGAAGCCGTGCATGCGCGCGCGCTCTTCCAGCAGCGGGATCGGCTCCTTGCCGAACGGCGAGTCGTGGTACACGAGGGCGATCTTCTTGCCCTTGAGCTTGTCCCAGCCGCCTTCCTTCTTGGCCAGGTGCTGCAGGATGATGTCCGCGCCGGTCCAGTAGCTGCCCATCAGCGGGAAGTTCCACTTGAACGCCATGCCGTCCTGCGCCACCGACAGGCCGTAGCCCAGCGTGATCAGCGGGATCTTGTCGTTGGCCACCTTCTCGGTGAGCGCGAAGGTGATGCCGGTGGCCTGCGGGTCGAACAGCGTGACGCCGGGGCGGCCCTTCAGGCGCTCGTAGCATTCCACGCCACGGTCGGTCGCGTAGCCGGTCTCGCATTCCTCCCACGTGAGCTTCACGCCGTTGATGCCGCCGTCGCGGGCGTTGATCATCTTCAGGTAGTCCTGCTTGCCGT
>DATAGN010000075.1:0-3959 GCA_036263715.1 Ramlibacter sp. | reverse complement strand
GCGCCCGGACGGTTCTCCACGACCACCTGCGAGAACTCGTCGCGGATGGCCTCGCCCACGAGGCGCGCGATCACGTCGGCGGAGCCGCCTGGGGGAAAGCCCACCAGGATCTTCAGCGGCGGCTTGTCCTGGGCGCCGGCCGGCGCGGCGAATGCGGCGGCGAGCGCGATGGCCATGGCCAGCAATCTTCTGCGCATGGTGTTCTCCTGGCGGGCGGTGCCCACTGGAGCGAATGTAGTTGCCGCACAATTGATTGTTCAAATCAATCATCGCCCGCACAAACCCGCATGCCTGCATCGCGCTTGCGCCATCCCGCCGGCCTCGACGACCTGTTGCTCTACCAGATCAGCCGGTTGCTGGCGGTGGGCGGCAGCATGGTCATCCGCCTTTGCGAGGGCCGCTTCGGCATCACGCGCCGCGAGTGGCGCGTGATCGCGCGCCTGGCGCAGGAGCAGGAGCTGCTGTCCTCGGAGCTCGCCGACCGAATCCAGCTCGACCGCGCCCGCACCTCGCGCGCGGTGAGTTCGCTGGTGGCCAAGAAGCTGGTGCGGCGCGAGTCGGGCAGCGCCGACCGCCGCCAGGCCCAGCTGGCGCTCACCGACAGTGGCCGCAAGCTGCACGAGGCGCTGTTTCCGCTGGTGTGCGAGATCAATCGCGGCCTGCTGTCGCCGCTCTCCGGCGCCCAGGCGCAGCAGTTGCAGGGCATGCTCACCGCGATGCAGCAGCGGGCGGAAGCGATGGTGCAGGAGGCGGAGTTGCCCAAGGCGGACCGGCGGCGCGGCGCCCGGGCGCGGCTCGTGCTCGGATGACGGCGGCTTCGCCCACTCCTCGGCCCGGGAGCGCCGTGACCGGCTGGCTCGCCGGCCGCGGCTGGACACCCTTTGCCTTCCAGGAGGAAGTCTGGCAGGCAGTCGCCGAGGGCCGCAGCGGCCTGCTGCACGCGACCACCGGGGCCGGCAAGACCTATGCGGTGTGGCTCGGCATGCTCGATGCCTTGCTCCAGAGCCACCCGCCAGGCCGCGGCGCCGAGCCGCTGCGCGTGGTCTGGCTCACGCCCATGCGCGCGCTCGCCTCCGACACCGCCAAGGCGCTCACGCAGCCGCTGAACGCGCTGGCACCGAACTGGACGATCGGGCTGCGCACCGGCGATACGCCCAGCGCCGAGCGCGCGCGGCAGGACCGCCGCATGCCCACGGTGCTGGTGACCACGCCCGAGTCGCTGACGCTGATGCTCACGCGCGAACACGCGCGCGAAGAGCTTTCCAGCGTGGAGTACGTGGTCGTCGACGAATGGCACGAGCTCCTGGGCAGCAAGCGCGGCGTGCAGGCGCAGCTGGCGCTGGCGCGCCTGCGCGGCTTCCATCCGGGCCTGGTCACCTGGGGCCTGTCGGCCACGCTCGGCAACCTGCAGGACGCGATGAACGTCCTGTGCGGCCCGCAGCCCGAGCCGGCACCCCGCCTCGTGCGGGGGCGCATCGACAAGACGCTCGTCATCGACACGCTGCTGCCGCCCAACCCCGGCAAATACACGTGGGCGGGGCACCTGGGCGCGGGCATGCAGCTGCCGGTGGTGGAAGAGATCGACCGCTCCGGCCCGACGCTGGTTTTCACGAACGTGCGCTCGCAGGCCGAGATCTGGTACCAGCTGCTGCTGCAGGCGCGCCCCGACTGGGCCGGGCACATCGCCTTGCATCACGGCTCGCTCGATCGCGCGACGCGTGAATGGGTGGAGCAGGGCCTGAAGGAGGGCAGCCTGCGCGCCGTCGTGGCCACTTCCTCGCTGGACCTGGGCGTGGACTTCCTGCCGGTCGAACGCGTGCTGCAGGTCGGCTCGGCCAAGGGCGTGGCCCGCATGATGCAGCGCGCCGGCCGCAGCGGCCATGCCCCGGGACGCCCGAGCCGGGTGACGCTGGTTCCCACCAACACGATGGAGATCATCGAGGCTGCGGCCGCGCGCTGGGCCGCGCGCACGGGTCGCGTGGAGCAGCGGGTTCCCCCGGACAAGCCGCTGGACGTGCTGGTGCAGCACATCGTGAGCGTGGCGCTCGGCGGCGGCTTTCGTGCAGCGGCCTTGTACGCCGAGGTGCGCGCGGCCTGGTCGTACCGCACGCTCACGCAGGCGGAGTTCGACTGGGCGCTGGCGTTCTGCGAGCGTGGCGGCGAGAGCCTGGGCGCCTATCCGGAGTACCACCGCATCGTGCAGGACGACGAGGGCACCTACCGCGTCAAGGACAGCGGCGTTGCCAGGCGACACCGCCTGGGCGTGGGCACCATCGTCAGCGATGCCGCGATGCAGGTGAAGTACCTGACCGGCTCCACCATCGGCACCATGGAAGAGGGCTTCATCGCGCGGCTGAAGCCGGGCGACTGCTTTTTCTTCGCGGGCAAGCTGCTGGAATTCGTCCGCGTGCGCGAGATGGCGGCCTACGTGCGCAAGGCCACGAAGAACAAGGGCACCGTGCCGACCTGGATGGGCAGCAAGATGGCCCTGTCCACCGAGCTGAGCGATGCGGTCCTGGAAATGATGCAGGACGCGGCGCAAGGCAAGTACCGCGAGCCGGAGCTCGAGGCCGCGCGGCCCATGCTGCAGACGCAGCAACGGCTGTCGAAGATCCCGACGCCGCACACCTTGCTGGTGGAAGCGTATCGCTCGCGCGAAGGCCAGCATGTCTACGTGTACCCGTTCGCCGGCCGCAACGTGCACCTGGGCCTGGCCAGCCTGCTCGCGTGGCGGCTCGCGCGCGAGAGCCCGAACACCTTCAGCATCTCGATCAACGACTACGGCTTCGAACTGGTGAGCGCCGCGCCCTTCGACCTGGAGCCGATCACCAGCCAGCGGGTCTTCTCCGCCCACGAGCTGCTGCACGACGTGCTGGCGTCGCTGAATTCCAGCGAGCTGGCGCAACGCCGCTTTCGCGAGATCGCGCGCGTTGCCGGCCTCATTTCGACCGGTTATCCGGGGCAGCCGAAAAGCACCCGCCAGTTGCAGGCATCCAGCGCCTTGTTCTTCGAGGTGTTCCGCAAGTACGACGCCAGCAACCTGCTGCTGACCCAGGCGGAAAAGGAAGTGCTGAGCCAGGAGCTGGAGATCTCGCGGCTCGGTGACACGCTTGCGCGCATGCGCGCGAAGACGCTGGACCTCGCCGAGCTGCGACACCCGTCACCGATGAGCCTGCCGCTCATGGTGGAGCGCTTTCGCGAGAAGCTCTCGACGGAATCTCTCGCGGCAAGGCTGGAGCGGATCATCCAGGACATGGAGGCCGACGATCCCTCCTAGGGGTCACGCTGTCCTTCTCCTACGCGCGCATCCGACCGGTCCCGACCAGCCAGCCCTTGCCCGCTCCCTAGAGTGCGGTAAGCAATCGTAGTTGGGAGAAACAGTCGATGAACAAACAGGCTTCCAGGCTGGCCGCGGGCCTTTGCTCCCTGGCGGCGATCCTCTCGCTCGCCGCCTGCGGCGACCGCGTCGAGAACACCGAGATGCCGCTGCCTCAGCAGGCGAACGTGGAGATCAATCGGCAGGGCATGGATGGCGCCAAGGAGGAGAAGCAGGCCGTCGGCGTCGAGCACAACACCAACGCCATGGTCGCCGGCAAGCAGCAGGCCGCCGCCGAGGATCCCGACACGCGCATCGCTGCCGACGTGCAGGCCGCGCTGAAGGCGGATCCGGACTTCACCGCGATGAAGATCGACGTGCACGCGGACGATGGCAAGGTGATCCTCATGGGCCGTGCGCCCGATCCCGCCGCGCGCGAGCGCGCCAACGACATCGTCCGCACCGTGCGCGACGTGAAGGAAGTCGACAACCGCCTGACGCTGGGTTAGGTGGCCGCCACGGTGGGGCGCGTCTTCTCGTCGCCGTGCTTGCGCGGCTCCGCCCCCCTGGACGAGGCCTGCGAGCGCGTCTCGGAGATCACGTCGTGCACGTAGCGCAGCTTGTCCAGGGCGCCTGACGACAG